>JBKPFP010000026.1:0-11761 GCA_046744435.1 Actinomycetota bacterium
GACTGGTGGTCCGTCTTCATGGTCAACGTGCCTTTCGCGGCGGCCGCGCTCCTGCTCGGGATCCGTTACGTCCCGGAGAGCCGCGATCCCCGGCCCGGCTCGTTCGACCTGCTCGGAGCCGCGCTCTCCACTGTCGGCTTCAGTGTTCTCGTCTACGCGATCATCGAAGCGCCCGAGAAGGGCTGGACGTCCAGGCTCGTGATCGGATCGCTGGCGGCGAGCATCGTCCTGCTGAGCGGCTTCTTAGCTTGGGAGCGACGCATCGCAGAGCCGATGCTCGACCTCAGATTCTTCCGCAACGCCCGCTTCAGTGTGGGCACGGCGGCCGTCAGCGGCGCCTTCTTCGCTCTTCTCGGCGGCATCTTCGCCTTGACGCAGTACCTGCAGTTCGCCCACGGCTACAGCGCGATCGAGGCGGGCGCAGTCATGACCCCGATGGCGCTCGGCCTGATGCTGGGCGCGGGCTCGTCGAACAGGGCCGTCGCACGACTCGGTACCTCCCGCGTCGTCGCGGCCGGCTTGTTCGGCATTGCTCTCATGCTGATGCTGACGATGCTCTGGGATCCGAGCACCAGCGCATGGGTGCTCGTTGCCTGGTTCTTCGTCTTGACCCTGGCGATGGGCTGGGTGATGGCCCCCGCGACGGACGCGGTCGTGGGCGCGGTGCCGGCAGCGAAATCCGGCGTCGCTTCGGCCACCAACACGGTCGCGCGCATGGTCTCCGGAGCCTTGGGCGTGGCAATCATCGGCTCGCTGGTCAGCTCTCTCTACTCGAACAAGGTCGAGGGCTCGGTCGGGGCTTTGCCTAACCCGGTACAGACGCGAGCCGAGGACTCGGTCGGCGCCGCAAGCGCGATCGCGGCGCAGCTACCACCGCACGCGGCCTCAGATCTGCTCGCCACGACCGGCGACGCCTTCACCCAGGCGATGGGAATCGGCCTCGGTGTCGGCGCCGCGCTCGTCGCCGCCACGGCCGTGCTCGTGCTCCGCTTCCTGCCGGCGCGCGAGGCTTTCGCCGCAGGGGAGGTGGCAGAGCTCGATATCCGCGTGCTCGCTGACACCGACAAAGCCGCCTGAGCGAGGGGGCCTACTTGATGCCGTCACGGATCGAGGACTATGCGCTGCTGGGAGACACACAGACGGCAGCGCTCGTCGGCCGCGACGGTTCGATCGACTGGCTCTGCCTGCCGCGCTTTGACTCGGCCGCGTGCTTTGCGGCCTTGCTCGGGGACGTGGACAACGGCCGCTGGCGGATTTCTCCGCACGAGCCCGTGGTCGCCGTTCGCCGCCGCTACCGCGGCGACACGCTCGTCCTCGAGACGGACTTCGAGACCGCGGAGGGCTCGATCCGCCTCGTCGACTTCATGCCCATCCGGAACGAGGCGCCCCATGTCGTGCGTCTTGTCGAGGGCGTCCGCGGCCGGGTCCGCGTGCAAATGGACCTCCGACTCCGTTTCGACTACGGGCGGATCCGGCCGTTGCTTCGCCCTCTCGATGGGGCGTATGCGGCCGTGGGCGGTCCTGACAGCGTCTGGCTCCGCAGCCCCGTCAAGATCCTCGACGATCCTTTCGCCCTGCGGGCGGACTTCCCGGTTGAAGCCGGTGAGCTCCTTCCGTTCGTCCTCACCTGGCGTCCCTCGCACGAGCCCGCACCCAGCCCGATCGACCCCTTGCGGATGCTGGCGGACACGGAGTCCTATTGGGCGGACTGGGTCTCTTCGTGCACATACACCGGGAAGTGGCGCGCGGCGGTCGTCAGGTCGCTGCTCACGCTGAAGGCGCTGACCTACGACCCCACCGGCGCAATCGTCGCCTCGCCCACGACTTCGCTCCCCGAGCAGCTCGGGGGAGTACGCAACTGGGACTACCGCTACTGCTGGCTCCGCGACGCCGCGGTCACCCTGCTCGCCCTCACGCGGGCGGGCTTGCGTGAGGAGGCAGGAGCTTGGCACTCCTGGCTTCTGCGTGCGATCGCGGGCGACCCCGCCGACCTGCAGGCTGTGTACGGGATCGCGGGCGAGCGGCGACTCACTGAGCTCGAGCTTCCCTGGCTTTCCGGCTTCGAGGGCTCCGCGCCGGTGCGGATCGGGAACGGCGCCGCCGGGCAGTTCCAGCTCGACGTCTACGGCGAGGTGGTGAACACGATGCACGAGGCGCGCCGCGCGGGCCTCGCCGACAACGGTGAGGTCTGGTCACTGACGCGTGCGCTCATCGACTTCGTCGAGTCGCACTGGCACTTGCCCGATGAGGGCCTCTGGGAGGTGCGCGGTCCACGCCGGCGCTTCGTCAGCTCGAAGGTGATGGCCTGGGTAGCCGTCGACCGCGCCCTCATGGATGCAGAGGAATTCGGTCTCCCCGCTCCAGTCGATCGCTGGCGCGGATTGCGCGAGCAGATCCGGCGCGAGGTCCTACTCAAGGGCTACGACGCGGATCGGCAGACGTTCACCCAGTCCTATGGCTCCAGCGAGCTCGACGCTTCGGCGCTCCTGCTTCCGCTCCTCGGCTTCCTCCCGGCGAGCGATGAGCGCGTGCGCGGAACGGTGGCGGCAATCGAGCGCAGCCTCTGCCGCGACGGTCTCGTCTACCGCTACACGACGTCCGACAGCCGCGACTCGGTCGACGGGCTTCCCGAAGGAGAAGGCGCCTTCCTCGCCTGCAGCTTCTGGCTCGCCGGCAACTACGCCCTTTCAGGACGCCTGGAGGAGGCGCAAGCGCTCTTCGAGCGCCTGCTCTCGCTCCGAAACGACCTCGGACTCCTGGCAGAGGAGTACGACCCCAATGCCGGCCGGCAGCTCGGCAACTTCCCGCAGGCGTTCAGCCACGTGCCGCTCATCATGGCCGCCCTTATCTTGGACGAATCCGCTAAGCGAGGACCGGCAATCACTCGCGCCCTTCGCCCTACTTCAGCGGTTTCCTAAACCGCGTGCGCACGTCCGATTCGTGCCGGGGGCACTCTCAAACCCTCTATCCATCACCTTTCTGCTCCTCTCGCCGCCCGATTTTGGACGGGACGATATTTCCTACCCCGTGTCCTGGATTGAGCCTCTCCGTCAGCCCAAGCGCTCATGGCGTGCTCACAAACTCCGATGATCTTGTGCCGCCTCGCGCGCGTTGACCACCCGGAAGACGCTGCGCTCTGCTACTCCCTTTGCTTGGGCCTTCGTCGCTCCGGATGGCATACGCCCTAGGTCGCTGCGACCTGTGCTACTTGCTCTCCGCGGAGGACGGCGTAGGTCCAGATCGCCTTGACGACGGCCCAGACGAGTGCCACCGACGCGCTGGCAACTAGGAGGTAGACGAGGTCGGGGAACCCAGTGGCGAGAACCGAAAGCGACGGGCCCAGCTGCTTCGGCACGAGTACCAGGACGAACAGTGCCCAGGCCAGGCTCAGCATCAGCGAGAAGCCGATGCGCCACCACGAGCCGATCCGGCCGCGTCGGATACGCCCGCGTCGCAGCGCGACGACCGACTTGGCAATGCCGCGCGCTTGCAGCACGAGCAGCCCGAACAGTGCCGCGTAGATGATGAAGATGGCGACGTTCGACGGCGGTGAGGGGGGCTCTCGCCCTTCGAGCAGACTGGTGACGCCGTCAGCGATGGTTCCCATTCGCCCGATGATGAAGAGGTCGAGGTTGTTCTCCGCATTCATCAAGAGGACGACTCCCTTTCGACTCTGCGGGATCAGCACGGCGTTCGAGTGAAAGTTCATCGTCTCGCCTTGGTGGTAGATCGCCGGGATGTCGTTGACGGGGCCGACGAACCAGCCCATGCCGTACGAGGTGTCCGCCTTCGCCGTCTGAACGGCCCGCCTGTGGAGCTCGGCGATTCCGTCGGGCGAGAGGACCGACGCGCCGTCGTACCGACCGCCGTTGAGCTGAGCGATCAGGTAGTGGGTCATGTCCTCAGCGCTGGAGATGAGGAAGCCTGCGGGGATGAGGCCGCGGTTGTACGGCAGGTCGGCTGGCCTCGGTCGGCCGAACCAGTAGTTGTGACCGGTCGCGAGGCCCTGCAGCTGAGCGGTCGCTTCGGACGTGTACGAGTTCCGCATCTGGAGCGGGTCGAAGATCCTCGACTGGACGTAGCGCTCGTACGACTGGCCGGCGACTGTCTGCACGATGAGTCCCAGAACCGAGTAGTTGATGGTGCTGTACTGGTGCTTTGAGCCGACGGGTGCAGTCAGCGCCGCACTGTCCAGCTTGCGAACTGCCTTCTCTAACGCGGTGTCGCTTGTGTCGCCGTTGCCCTGGAACGTCCGGCCGGTCTTGGTGGACAGACCGCTCGTCTGGTTGAGCAGGTGACGCACAGTAATCTCGGCCGACGCCCTTTCGTCGGCCACACGGAACCAAGGCAGGTAGCGCCGCACTGGCGCGGCGAGCTCGATCTTGTTCGCCTCGACGAGCTGCATGACGGCCAGCGCAGTGAACGACTTGCTCACCGAGCCGATGATGAACGGCGTCTGCGGAGTGACCTCCCTCCCCGAGTCGTCGGCGGTCCCGAAGCCGCGCACGTAGGCGATGCGGTCGCTCTCGACGATGCCCAGGGCGAGGCCGGGAATCCGCTGCGCGGCCATCTCGTCCTGCACGAATCTTTCGATCTCCGCGAACCTGGGGCCGGCATCTGCTCCGTTGGCAGCGGGCGTTTTCGAGCCGGGCTTGCTCACGAAATAGGCGGCGCCAAGGACGAAGGCGGCCAGCGCGACGGCGATGACGATACTTCGGCGCCGCGCGCGAACGCGGCTCATCGTGCGACCGGCCGTAGACTCGCCCACTTCGAGGGCGTTGGTGGTCGCTCCCCGGTCCGGCTCACTCTGGGTCGCCGTGCCTCAGGACGGCTCCTCTCGACCTGCTGTCGTTCTAGCCACCCTCCCACCCTCGACAATTGGGCGCAAGTAGCACGAGACTTCAGCTCGAACAGCTTTCCGCTGGATGTCCAAAACGTCCTGAAGCCGGTTCAGCAAATGAGCGGGCAGCGGTTTCCTAAACCGCGTGCGCATGTTCGATTCATGCCGGGGGCATCACCGCTACTAGAGCCGAAAAGCGGCGAAAGTCCCGCAAATCGGCCGAATTGACGACTAAGCGGTTCTCGCCGGTTCGTAACGCTTGCTACCGCTAGAGACCGCTACTGCCAGCGGTTTTACAGCGGCGCAGCGGTTCTTCAGCGGCGCGGAATCTGGTCCGCCGGAAGGACGCCACCTAAGCCCACGTAAGCGTTCGGCAACCGAGAACAAGCCGTGCGTTGCGCAAACGCGTCCACTCGGATACGCAACGAGCAGGCCACGAGCGGGAGAAGAATTTAGGCAGCGTCCGGACGCCGACGCGGCTCGGCTACGTCCAGGCTGTATGGCCTTCGAGCGCCGCAGCTACATAGGACGATGGCGCCGAGGTGCGGTTTGCCTGCCTCGCGACTTCACTCGCTCGACTCTGCTACCGGTACACCGGCTTCAAGCATCAACCTGAGTCTTCCGGACACGTCCCCTTGTGACAGTTGGCAGCATGGCGCAAGAGGAAGAAGATAGAAGCTCTTTTCAGGATGTCCCCTCTGCGGTCGGGCAACCCGTCAGTAAGGAGGGAGACCTATGAAGGTTCGCATCGCGCTCTTCCTGATAGCGGCCGCTGGCGCCCTCGCCGTTGTCGCCGGGCCGCGCACAGACGCTGCGTTAGCGTGCGACCTGAGCTACTGGAACATCCCGGTCGGCAACGGCTGTCAGTGGTACACGCCAGGCGAGGGCCATTCCGTGTACCAGTTTGGTCCGGGTATCGGCGAGACCAACTGGGCGAGCTGGAGTGTCTACAACCACATGATGTTCTTCACAAGCACCGCGGGTGGGAGCTGGACTAACTCCGTTGTGGTTGAAACATCGCCGAACGGTTTTCGCTGGGCCGATGCAAGTGACAAGAACGGTTGCTACAACCACAACAGCGGCACGAAGTGGGTCAACTGTCATCACCACGACTCGTAGAGCACTGTCGAGATCTGGAGGTGGATGAGTTGAAAGCAAGATGGAATTGGCTAGTCCTCGGTTTCGGAATCGCGCTTCTCGGGACTTTCTTGGCTGTTGCTCTAATCGATTCGGACGAAGGCACCGCCGTCCCAACTCCGCGAATCGTCCCGCTTGCCAACGCTGATCTAACGCCGGGCCTCAAGGCAGGTGTAACGGACTCAGCGCGTGACGCGGGCGTTGATCCTGCATCAGTCGTCGAAGTCGGCGGTTTCGGGAGCGGCAAGTATCGTCGCGGAGCCTTAGTAGGCACGGACCGATCGGGTCGTGTGCAGGTCAGCTTCTCTCACGGATTTGGACTTGTGCCGTTCGCACCTCCCTCAAAACTGTTCGCGGGCGGAGACTCGATGGTGATTACGGAGGGTTTCTCTGGGCCTTCAACTGAGGTTAGGAGCGTTGGGCTTGTCGGAGTCGTGAAACCCCCTGTTGCCCGCGTGACCATCGGGCGGCACGACGGGACCAGCGCAGATGTCGAGCTAGCTCGAGCCGCCACGGGAAACCTGAGATTCTTCGCGACCTATAGTGACGTACCGTCGAACTTCCCGACCGTCATTCGCGCCTATTCGAAGAGTGGCGCATTGGTTGAGGAATACTTGAGCGAAGCTAGGCCTCTGTGTGAGCAGTCGAGTCCAGGCTGCCTTGACTAGCGCTCGCCTTGACCCGCGCGCTCGGTGCCGCTCGTTCCCAGGAGGGTGCTAGCCCCAACGGGCGACACCGGCGCGCGAGTCCTCAACATCAGCGCGACCCGGCCTCCTCGTAGTCGAGCTTGCGATCAATCCAGGCGTTGAGATCGTCGTCGCCCGTGACGGACACGTATGCGCGCCTAGCCACGCTGTCAATCTCGTCGGCATTCGCCAACAGGCCGCGACCTTCTAGGTGCAACATCGCAGCATCGACTGCCTCCCAGCGGCTGCCGAGATACCCGTAGGTCCAGGCAGCACCGAGCGGAGGGAGTCCGCCTTCCGGCGGCCAGGCATGCAGCATCGCTTCCGCACGAGCAGGATCAACGTCGTGGACGCCTGCGGCGACCTACTCCGTGCAGTTCAGCTCGCGGGAGACGAGTTGAAATCCTGGGCCGGGTACGAGGCCTCCTTCCGGGTTGCGATCGATTTCAAAGGAGGGTTGGGCCAGACGTCATCCGACCTGGCATCGCTGGCAGAACTCCATCCGGACGACCTTGCTCGCATCGGCGACCTAACCGTCCTCGTTGAGCCGAGTCGAGAGGCATGGGAGAAGGAGTACGACGCTCGGCGTGAACGGGGGGAGGAGCCGCCCGCCATTTCTTCGGCGAATGTGCGGTTCCGCCTTTGGTCGTGAAGCGGCATGAGATTCGAGGTACAGGGTCGCCGCAGGACCGAGGTCGAGGGACTTGCGGGCCAACTCACAGAGGTCCTTAAACGGGGTGCCCCGCCTCTCCCCTGGATTGATTTTGGCCTCGCCGCCTTCGCGCTCGCGCTACCCCCTGCTAACCGCCGGGTTCTACTTGGGCACCCTCATACCCCAATGGGTCGGAGTCGCCGAAAAGGACGGAAAGTACGAGCCAGCGAGGTTGCTGGCATCTGCACTGGCCTGGTGATCGCGACTCTCATTTTGCTGGCGCTCTGGCGCGCGTTTCCCAGCGTTGAGGTACTTGACGAGGGGCAGCTTCCTCGGCACCGGCGTCTACGGAGGTTCGTGCTGGCTGCCTGCGGGGTATCGCGCTGACGGTCTTGGGGGTCGTTCTAGGCCACGTCCTCAACTAGTGCCCCGCACTCCCGGCGGCACGTCCAAACAGACACGGCCCTCAGCGCGTGCTCTCAGGGGTACGGTCAACGGGTGGGAGCTAAATCGCGCCCTTGCACGGTTCCGTCCGCAAGCGTCACTTCGAAACGATCCACTCGCGTCGTGCCCGGCAAATCCAGATAGAACCCGTTGCCCTTGAGTATGTGCACTCCGCGCCACGTTCCGTTGACGCGGACCCGTACTTCGTCGACGTCGTCGAATACGATCCCGAAGACCTGCATGTCGTATTCGTATGCGCCGTGCACCCTGCTCCACGGAGCCATTACGCTGTAATGATCTTGGGCGGTCTGCGGGATGTCTCCCAGCGGATGACAGTAGCCGGTCTCAACGCCCTTGGATTCGGGCGCGGCGTAGAGCATGTAACAGATGCTCCGACCTTCACGACCTGGAGCGACGAACAGGGACGAATCGAATCGGCCAAGGTGGCGACCAAGCTCACGCGTCTGAGTGAAGTCCACGATGCTGAGAGCGCGAGCGTTTTTCAGGTCAGCAGGAACTGTCGTCGTAGGGGTAGTCGCCGAAAGGACCGAGAGCACATCGCTCGCGCGCAAGCCCTTGTCCGCCCGGGTAGAGCTAGCCAGGACGAATGCAGCACCAACTGCGGCTCCAGCGAGAGACAGGAGCATTACTGCGGCGCGGATGTTGCGATTGGACGCTTTCACACGTGTGGCCCGGGTGTCGTGTCGTAGTTCCATGACCAGCATGTCATCAGGTGATCTACGGTTCCGGCGTTCTCGCAGTATGACTTGAAGTAACCATTGTCAAACATGTATACCCAGGCTTGGGTTGCGCAGTTAGTCCATACCACCCCCGAGTGATACTCGGTGTAGCTGGTGTCAAAGTAGAAAACGGCGTTCTGACCACTATTGTTCTCGCGGCAGGCGGCATTCTCCGTGCGAGTGTTGAACCCAGCTGTCTCTCTCGTCCCACCAGGAGGAACAGTCGCACCCTGTGCGTACACAGTCACGCTGTAGTAATCGATGTGCGCCAAAGCGCCGGCCGTGATCGTGGCACCGACGATTGCGGAGAAGACGAATAGCAGGGCGAAACCTGCATACCGACGGCGTCGGCTCCGGAAGGGCTGCACGCGCTGAATGACCGAACCTCGCACAGCCGAGGCATTCTGTCACCGGTGATACCTGAAGTCAAATGGTTCCAGCGACGGGAGGCTCCCAACCTACTTCCTCCTGGCGGCTGGCAGCGGTGCTCCAGCGGTTTTCGCGCGAATCGTCCCGCCGAAAACGGCCCATTAGCAGGAGGTTCCGCGACCGGGTAAGCGGTTTCCTAAACCGCGTGCGCACGTTCGATTCGTGCCGGGGGCATTCTCAAGCCTCTATCCATCACGTTTACACTCAGTGGGCCGGGTCTAGGGACCGAGATCGACGAGCGCTGCGTGTTTCGTCTGCGACCCACAACCGCAGGCCCCGGGTCGCACGCGCACAGCTGTGGCGCCGCGCAGGCGCAGTCGATGACGATGCGCTCCCGGATAACCGCGTTGAGCCCGTAGGCGCGTCGCGTCAACGCACTTACGGACTGCTCGTCGAATCACCGACGAGCTCGCGTACCGCCGGCAGCGGAGCTAGCCTCGGACGTCCCTCGAGCGGCAGCCCCGCGCGACGGCGTGAGGGAGCAATTCGCTCCGCCCAGACTAAACTCAGGGCACATGCGCGCCGACGGAGACCCCGACCTTCTGCTCATAGAGACGATGTTGGCGCCGCCGCCCCTCGATGATGCTCGCAGCTCGCTCGACTACTGGCAGCGCCGCCGGAGAAATCTCCCCTTTTACCGGCGCGCCGCGCGCCGTGAGGCAAGAGAGATGGCGACTCGCTGGCAGGAGCGGGTCCGCGCGGCTGAGCAGGCGCGGTTCGAATCGAGCCCAGTGGGGAGGCTGCTGACCGCTCTAGGGTTCTCGAGCCTCTGGCTGCAACGGGTGAGATTCGCCAAGCCGGTGTTGTTCTGGCTGACCTGGGCGCTCGTGCCGCGGAGTCTGAAGCTCTTCGCCGGCGGTCTGGTCGCGCTGGCGCTGATCTTCGTGCTCGGCGCCCTTATCGCGCTCGCTGTCGTGTTCGACCAGGTGGCGTAGGTCACGGAGCCACGCGAAGGGGCTGCGACCAAGCGGTTTCCTAAACCGCGTGCCTCACTAATGGCTTTCGCGCACGCTCATTCCTAACCGCGTGCGCAAGTTCGATTCTTGCCGGGGCACTTCAGTCGCACGTCGCTTAGTCAGCACGCCGTAGCCGCAGGCCCAGGTAGAGCGCGCTCGGCAAGCCGCCGATCACCCAGAGGACGAACAAGACCACCTCGAACGTACTGGACGTGCTCTCTGAGTAGCTGTCGACGATCGCGAGCGTTAGGAAGGGGACCACCGCCAGCAGTGCGAGTGCCGTTCCGATGGTCTTCTCGCGGTTCGACCACGCCTTGGAGATCAGCACCATTGCGATGCCGAAGAGCCAGCCGATGAACGGGACGACAAGCGTCACCATCGCGGCCACCTCGAGCTTGCCCGTCGCTCGTTGCTCGGCCTCCGGCGCCGGCTCCGCCGCCTCGACGATCTCCTCCGGCGGCCCCAGCCGCTCGAGCACGTTGCGGACGGCGACCTCGCCGGCTGCATCCTCCTCGCGCAGCGCCGCCTCGATGTGCTCGCGGATCTCCGCGATCAGCTCCGCACGACGCGACCGCTGCAGGTGCGCCGCCGCCTCCTCGAGCCGGCTCAGATAGTCGTCGACGAGCCGGTCTGTCTCCATGGTGGTCATCGTTCCTCCTTGGTCAAGATCGCATCGACTGAGTCGCGGAACCGGGCCCATTCCTTCGCGAAGTCGTCGAGCGCCTCCCGGCCCGCGTCGGTGAGCTCGTAGTAGCGCCGGGGCGGGCCTGACTCGGACTCGCGCCAGAACGTCGTCACGAGCTGCTCCTTCCGCAGCCGCGTGAGCAGCGGGTAGATCGTCCCCTCGCTCGTCACGAGGCCGTCCACGTCGGAGAGCTCACGGACGAGCTCGAAGCCGTAGCGCGCGCCGCCCCGCAGCAGCGCCAGCACGCAATACTCGACGGTGCCCCGACGCAGCTGGGAGAGCGACTTGCGTGTCTGCACAGGTTCCATGCACTACATGGTACCTTGCGAACGCTCAGTGTGTCAACATCTCGGTGGATCTCGTCGAGCGGGGCTCCTGTCTCGCCGCGCTCTGCGAGCACTCAGCAGAACCATGGCCGAGGAACGTCTCTTTCAACGAGGAACGACGCTCGTCCGCCGCTTGCGCCTCGCACCCGGTGAGGCCATGCTCTGGCACCGCGACCCGTTTCATCGGGTCACGGTAGTGCTGAGCGGCGACGCGCTTACCATCGAGTATCGCGACAGCGGCGAGAGCGAACGGTTCGAGGTCACGCCGGGGCAAGCGGGATTGGGATGAGCCCACGGACCGTGTTCACCGCGGAGTCAACGTCGGTGAGCAGCCCTACGAGGAGATCACCGTCTTCTTTCTCGACCATCCCGACGCCGTGGCTCAGCCGCCGGCGCGGTGAATGGCGCCGTCGGCTCCGCCGTTGCCGAGCACGACGAGCTGACCGCATTGACGATCGCGTCCACGGCCCGCTTCGTGATGTCACTTCGGACGAAAGCGATACGGTCGCCCTTAGGACGACCGTATCGGACTCCCGCAACCGCCCTAGTGGGCACCTAAGGACACTGGACGACGATCTCGTTGCTCGGCTCCGAGCGGTTGCCGGACGAGTCCACCGCCCTGGCCACGACCGTGGTAAAGCCGGACGCCTCCCGGCAGTACACGAGGCCCGAGCTCCCGAAAAGTACGTCGGCGGGATGCGTCACGCCGTTCAAATAGAACTCGTAGAGGATCTCCGACTGCGGATCCGAGTTGTCGGTAGAGAGGCCCCAGGTCATATGCACCTCGTTGTCCATTGCCGCCCCGCTGAGGTTCGTCGGCGCCGTCGGCGGCTCCGTGTCGGTGCTGGACGGCATTGTCACCGAGA
>JBKPFP010000447.1:0-6575 GCA_046744435.1 Actinomycetota bacterium
CTGCAGCGGCACGTCGTCTCGCTCGAGTCGCGCCCGCCCAACGTCGAGGGCGAGGGCGAGATCAGGATCCGCGACCTCGTCCGCAACGCGCTCCGCATGCGGCCCGACCGGATCATCGTCGGCGAGGTTCGCGGCGCTGAGTCGCTCGACATGCTGCAGGCGATGAACACGGGCCACGACGGCTCGCTGACCACGATCCACGCCAACTCGGCGCGCGATGCGCTTCGCAGGCTCGAGATGCTCGTGCTGATGGCCGGCGTCGAGCTGCCGGTCAAGGCCGTCCGCGAGCAGATCTCCGGCGGCTTCGACCTGCTCGTCCACATCGGACGGCTCGTGGACGGCTCGCGACGCGTGACGCAGATCACGGAGATCTCTGGAATGGAAGGCGACGTCGTCACCCTCCAGGACCTCTTCGTCGCCCGTGCGTCCGAGGACGGAGCGTGGAACGCCTCGGGGCTGCTCGCGCCGCTGCACGCGACCGGCCTTCGGCCCGGCTTCCTCACCAAGCTCGGCGCCAACGGCGTCGAGCTGCCGCCCTCGGCGTGGCTGGGTGCCGCGTGAGGAAGCTGCTCATCGCAGCCCTCGCACTGAGCGCGCTCGTGCTTCCGGCGGCCGCTGCTGCGGGCGACTCGAGTGCCGTGCAGATTCGCCGGGTCGACGCCCACCGGTTCCCTCTCGTCCGGGTGACTGCGGTGGTGCCAGCGGGCAGCCGCCCGATCCTCGCCGAGGGAGGCCGCCGTGCCGGGTTCGTCAAGGCTCGAGAGCTCGGCGCTGCCCAGGCGACCGTGCTCGCGGTCGACAACTCGGCGTCGATGGCCGGTCGCCCGCTGCGCGAGGCGAAGCGGGCTGCGACAGCGTTCCTGTCGCGCCAGCACCGCGTTGGCGACGCCGGTCTCGTCGCATTCGGGCACGACGCGCTGTCGCTGACTCCGCGCAGTGCACCGCGGTCGGACGTGGCGCGCGCCCTGGACGCTCTCGTGACGGACTCGCAGAAGGGCACCGCCCTCTACGACGGGGTGATCTTGTCGGTCGAGCGCCTGAAGAAGATGACAAGCGGGAGCCGGGTGCTCGTCCTGCTGACGGACGGCCGCGATGTCGGCTCGCGAAGCTCGCTGCAGCAGACGATCGCTGCCGCCCAGGAGGCGAACGTAGTCGTCTACGCGATCGCCGCCGGCGCACGCACCGACGTGAAGCCCCTCACTGCCCTCGCCTCGGCGACCGGCGGCAGGCGCTTCGACGCCTCCGACGCCACGGGCCCCGGCGCTGCCTACCGCTCGGTCAGGCGCGAGCTCGACCGCACGTGGCAGCTCTCCTATCTCTCCACCGCCCGCGAGGGTGACGTCGCCCGCCTGACGGTCCGCGCCGGGGGAGCGGCGTCCGCGACCTCGCTCCGGATCCCGGGCGGGGACGGAAACGGGGGCCTCGTCCCTCGCTCCGTCGCGCGAAACCCGATCACCGGGGCCGCCGTCGTCGGCCTAGCCGCGCTGCTGTTCGCCGCGGCGGGCGTCGCCGGCCGCCGTCGCCGCCGTTCGTCCGAGATCACCCGCCTGCTCGAGCCGCACCTGAGGCGGCGTGAGCCCGCCGACGAGCACCAGGCTCCGGCCGCCCGGTTCGAGTCGCTGCTCGGCTGGACCGAGCGCTCGCTGAACGACCTTCCCGGCTCGCAGCGCTTGACCCGCGAGTTGCAGCGCTCGGGGCTCAAGCTGCGCGCGGGCCTTGTCCCCTACCTATCGGTCGCGGCAGCCTTCGTCTTCGGCGCCGTCGGCACGATCCTCGGCGCGCCGCCCGGCCTCGCCCTGCTGCTGATGCTCGCCGGTCTCCTGTCCCCGTTCGCCGGCCTGTCGATCGCGGCCCGGCGCCGGACGAAAGCCTTCGACCGGCAGCTCCCGGACGTCCTGGCGACGATCGCCTCGACCCTTCGCGCCGGACACGGCCTCCGGACGGCGCTGCGTGCGATCGCCGACGACGGCGCCTCTCCGTCCTCCGAGGAGTTCGCCCAGGTCTTGGGTGAGGAGAGACTAGGACGGCCGCTCGACGAGGCGATTGCCGCGATGTGCGAGCGGATCGGCTCGCCCGATCTCGAGTATGTCGCGACCGCCGTGAGGGTCCAGTCCCAGACGGGCGGATCGCTCGCGGGCCTCTTCGACACCCTCTCGGAGACCGTTCGAGAGCGGCAGCGGCATGCCCGCAAGGTCAAGGCGCTGACCGCCCTCGGCCGCATGTCGGCGATCGTGCTTGTGTCGCTCCCGGTCGCGCTCGGGGCGCTGATGACTCTGCTGAGCCCCGCCTACATGGCGCCGCTGTACACGACCTCGGGGGGGCACATGCTGATCGTCGCCTGTGGCGTGTCGATGGCGATCGGCTCTCTGTTTCTCAAGCGAATCGTCTCGGTGAGGTTCTAGCCATGATCGTTCTCCTTATGGCCGGGCTCGGCTGCCTGGCACTCCTCGGATTCCAGCTCGTCCGTGCGCGGGCGACCGCGGATCATCAGCGCCGCGCGGCGTTGGCAGCCGTTCGCTCCACGGCAGGAGGCGTGACGACCGCCGCCCCGGCGCCCGGACCGAGGTCCGAGCTTCCCGCACGCGTCTCCGCCCTCCTGGTGCGGATCCACCTGAAGCTCTGGCGGAAGCAGTCGCAGGACGATGTCTCCGCGCAACTTCGCCGCGCGGGCACGTCCCGCCGCGTGACGGCCGAGCTCTTCATGGCGGGTCGGGTCGCGTTGATGATCCTGGGCCTGCTCGCGGGATTCACGATCGCCGACGGCGGACGGCGGATCGTGCTCGGAATCGTCCTCGCCGGAATCGCCGGCTACCTGCCCGGCTTCTTCCTCAGCAAAGCGGCTTCTCGGCGGGCCGCCACGATCGACGCCGAGCTGCCGCACTTCGTCGACCAACTCGCGATCGCAATCGAGGCCGGCATGGGCTTCGACGCCGCGGTCAGCCACCTGGCGGAGGCGAACGACGGACCGCTCGCGGACGAGCTCCACAGGATCCTCACCGGACTCCGGATCGGCGAGTCCAGGCGGGCCGCCATGCGCGGCTTCTCCGAGCGCGTGGGCAGCGAGAACGCGATCGCGTTCGCAAACGCGGTGCTGTCGTCGGACCAGCTCGGGTCGCCGCTCGCCGGCATCCTTCGCGCGCAGGCGGCGGACTTCCGTCACCGCCGCCAGATGTACGCCGAGGAGCGCGCGCAGAAGGCCCCGGTGAAGATGCTCTTCCCGATCGCGATCTTCGTCCTGCCGGTCATGTTCGTGGTCATCCTCGCGCCGGCGTTCCTCGGGGAGGGCATCTTCTGATGCTCGGCGTTGCGGCAGGCGGCGCGATCGCGCTCGTCGAGTAGCCGCGTTACCGCAGCAGGCCGAGCGCCACTCGCGTCGCCCAGCCTCCGCTCAGAAAGGCGTAGACGAGCAGCGGGAGCGCGACACCGAACACCTGGACGTACGTCGCCGCGGGGATGCCGCTCGCGCCGACGGCATCGATCACCGGCGGCAGCAGCACCAGCAGCAGGACCATGGCGGCCACCACGTTGATGATCGCCCCTCGGATGGAGTGTGGCCCGAAGCCCGTGTAGCGCGCGATGATCCAGAGCGCGAGCGATGCGGCGCCGCAGACCAGGAGCAGCGTGAAGGTGTGTGCGCTCACACTCGCACCCGCCGATCCGAGTAGGCGCGGAACTCGCGCTCGAACTCGGGCCACCACGGCGCCGGGTCGGGATCGCGCGCCGTCAATCCGCGTTCGTCCTCGCCGTCCGAGGGCAGGATGATGAACGCACCGACACCGAAGGCGGCTACGCCGAGCACGAACGCGGCCTGATCGATGTGCGCGGGCAGCTCGACGAGCAGGTGGAGAACGAGGGCGAGCGGCAGAGGCACTACGACCAGCATCGACCCCAGGGCCCGTCGAGTTGAGGACCTCGCACCTGCGGGCGAACGCCCCGCCGCGACGCCGATCGCGGTCAGGAGGCAGAGTCCGAGCAGGAGAGCGAGAACCGACAGATCGCGAAGACTACGTGTTTCGGAGCGGCTGTCGTGTGCGACTGACCCAACTGGGTCATTTCCCTGCAAGTTGCATGATTCTTCACATCTCCTTTGTACCGTTGCACCTCGTGCGAGTCGTGATCGTCGAGGACCACCCGCTGATGCTGAGCGCGCTCCGAGAGACCCTGGAGCGGGCTGACGGCTTCGCCGTCGTGGGGACCGCCAGCTCCGGTCTCCAGGTGGAACCGCTCGTCTCGCGCACCAGACCCGACCTCGTGCTGCTCGACCTGCAGCTGCCCGGGCTCGACGGGCTCAACTGCCTCGCGCTGCTGCGCGAGCGCCATCCCCAGGCGACCGTCGTCGTGCTCTCCGGCCTCGAGGACGACGAGACGGTCGAAAAGGCGCTGCTGGGAGGGGCAACCGCCTACCTGAAAAAGTCGATTACGCCAGCCGACCTCCCCGTCCTCCTCCGTCAAGTGCTGCTGGGCAACGTCCATTTCGCGGCCCCGCGGGTCGCCCGTGACGTGGTGACGCAAGCCACGCGTCAGAGCCGGTTCGACGAGGCCCGCGGCGAGACCGGGCTGACCGCTCGCGAGCTCGAGATCCTCGAAGCGGTGGCGCGCGGCCTCTCGAACCGCGCCGTCGGCAAGGAGCTGTTCCTCTCCGACCAGACGGTGAAGTTCCACCTGCACAAGATCTACCGGAAGCTCGCTGTGGCGAACCGCACCGAGGCGGCGCAGACCGCGCACCAGCTCGGGCTCGTCGGGAATCTCGCCAACGCCGCCTGATTCGGAGAGGCGCGACGACCATGACGACGGTCTTCGGGATCGCCTCAGCTGCGCTGACGCCGGAATAGAAGGGGGCCCCAGAGCGTTCTTATCTATGCGGCGGGGGGCAGGCCGGTTTCGGTGTGCCCGAACCCCGCATCGAAGGAGGAGATTCCCCTGAAGAACATTCATCCTGAGCTGACGCTTACGACAATCCGTTGCACCACGTGTGGCAACACATTCACCACTCGCTCGAACCGGAGCGAGCTGGTCGTCGACGTCTGCTCGAACTGTCACCCCGCGTACACCGGGGTCGAGCGCGCCGCCCGCAGCGGCAGCCGCATCGAGCGCTTCGAGCGTCGCCGGCGTTTGGCAGAGAGAAAGGAGACACGTCTTTGAGCACCATCATGGAAGAGCCGCTCCAGGCCTTCCTGGACGACGCGGAGGAGCGCGGGACGATCGATGAGAGCACGCTCGAGGCGTACGCGGCCGAGCACGACCTCGACGACGAGGAGCTCGCCGCGCTGCGCGCAGAGCTCGAGTCGCGTGAGATCGACATCGCCGCGCCCGTCCGCGAGCCGGACCGGGTCCCGAGCCACGAGCTGCCCGCCTGGGCGGATGCGCTGAGCCTGTTCATGCACAGGGCCGGGCGCTATCCGCTGCTGACGGCGGCCGAGGAGGTTGCCCTCGCCAAGCGGATCGAGCGCGGGGACGCCGCGGCCAAGGAGCGGATGATCAATTCGAACCTGCGACTGGTGATCTCGATCGCCAAGCGCTACCAGGGACACGACGTCCCGCTGGGCGACCTGGTCCAGGACGGCGTCATCGGCCTGAACCGTGCCGTCGAGAAGTTCGACTGGCGGCGCGGGTTCAAGTTCTCGACGTACGCCACCTGGTGGATCCGGCAGGCCTGTCAGCGTGCGATCTCGAACCAGTCGAAGACGATCCGCGTACCGACGCACGTGCACGAGCGCCGCGTGAAGCTGGCGCGGGTTCGCAACGAGCTGCAGACCAAGCTGGGCCGCGAGCCGACCCGCGAGGAGCTCGCCGAGGCGGCCGAGATCTCGCTGCTCCACGTCGACGAGGCGCTGGACGCGGCCGAGGCTCCGGTCTCGCTCAACCGGCCGGTCGGCTCCGAGGACGACGGTGAGTTCGGTGATCTCTTCGGAGACGCGAATGCCGACGATCCCGAGGAGGAGGCTCTCGACTCGCTGCAGCGGTTTGCCGTTCGCGAGGGGGTCGCGAGGCTCCCGGAGCGGGAGCGCCGCGTGCTCGAGCTGCGGTTCGGCCTCGGCTGCCAGCCGCAGCCGCTGGAGGCGATCGGCAAGCAGCTCGGCATCTCGCGCGAGCGGGTCCGACAGGTCGAGGCCGACGCGCTCGAGCTGCTCGGCAGGGAGCTGGGCGCCGACGAGGCCCTCGCGGAGGCCGCCTAGCCGGAACGCGTTATCGTCGCCCCGTCGTGTGCTTCGACTACGACTCGACGCCGCCGATCCCGATCATCTCGGGCGGCGCCGTGTCGCACGAGGATCTCGTGCTCGAGGCGCGCGACGGGGCGCGCTTCGCCGCGTTCGCGGCCGTTCCGGACGAGCCGACGGCCGCCGGCGTCGTCGTACTGCCAGACGTCCGCGGGCTCTATCGGTTCTACGAGGAGCTGGCGCTCCGCTTCGCAGAGCGGGGCATCGCCGCAGTCGCAATCGACTACTTCGGCCGCACGGCGGGCGTCGGCAAGCGCGACGAGGGCTTCGAGTACCGCGTGCACGTCGACCAGACGACGCCGGAGGGAATCCAGGCCGACGTCGCGGCCGCGGTCGAGTGGCTGCGCTCACCTGCGG
>JBKPFP010000345.1:0-12785 GCA_046744435.1 Actinomycetota bacterium
TCGCGGCCGGTCGTCGACGCGCTCCTGGCGATGCCCGAGCGCCACCGCTTCCTGCGCGGCATGACCCGCTGGGTCGGCTACGAGCAGACGGTCGTCGAGTACGATCGCCCGCCGCGCCCGGCCGGCGCGTCCAAGTACACGTTGCGAAGGATGCTCGCGTTCGGTTGGGACGCGATCATCAGCTTCTCGTCGCTCCCGCTTCGCATCGCGAGCATGCTGGGCTTCGCGATCTCCTTCCTCGGGCTGGTGTATCTCAGCTACGTGATCGCGATCCGGCTCTTCACCGACGAGGCGGTTGCCGGCTGGACGTCCGTCGTCGCCGCCGTATTGATCCTCGGAGGCGTCCAGCTCCTCTGCCTGGGAATCATCGGGCAGTACCTCGGACGAATGTACGACGAAGTCAAGGCTCGTCCCCTCTTCCTCGTCCCCGACGACACGCGTCGACGGGAGCTGGGGGCGGCAAGCGATCTCAGCGAGCGATCAGCGCGATACCCGCGAGGATGACGAGGATGCCTGTGGCGTGCGATGCCGTGAGCGACTCATCCAGGAAGAGGTAGGCACCGAGAACGACGCACGCGTACCCGACCCCGACGAAGACGGGAAAGATCGCGACGACCTCGAACCTGCGCAAGGCGAGGAGCCACGTGAAGAAGCTCAGCGAGTAGAGCAGGAACCCGGCGAGGAAGTAGGGGTCGGTGAGGAGTTGGCGAGCGGCTCCGAGCGAAAGCTCGTCGACGTCGCGGAGAGCGGTTCGCAGGAACAGCACACCGCCGGTGCTGAGCAGTGCGTAGGCGACGACGTACGCGGCCCCAGTCACGGCGCCTCCGTGCGCGCGACGACCGTGACGATGTCGCCGAGGTTGACCGGGAACGACGTAGCACCCAACCGCGATTCGCTAAGCCGCCGCTCGAGCCCGCGCAACGGCTGCGGGTCGCCGAGGGTCCTGAGCTTGTGCACGAGGTAGCGCGCCGAGTAGCGCGCGGAGAGATGGCGCGACAGCACCGTGGTCATACCCGCTTCCTCGAGGGTCAGAAGCAGGGCGCTGCGCGTGAAGAAGTAATTGTGGTGCCGCGGGGTCAACAGGTGCCATCGCCGTCCGGAGAGTCGGGCCACGAACGAGCCGGCATCACCAGTCGAGAGCGCAAGTAGCCCGCCCGGACGGAGCAGGTCAGCCGCCCGGCGAAGCTCGGCCGCGGGATCGAGTGTGTGCTCGATGTAGTCCCACATAGTCACGACGTCGAAGCTACCTCGTTCCCATTCCTGTTCGGAGAATGCGCCCTGGACGATGTCGAGGGCGAGCTCATCGCCCGCCCAGCTCGCCATCTCCGGCGAGAGCTCAGAGCCGGACACGTCCCATCCACGCCGCTGCGCCTCGTCCAGGAAGAAGCCGGCCGCGCATCCGACATCGAGGAGCGCACCGGAACGGACCAGGCTCTCCAGCACCTTGAGGCGACGGCGTGCGTTGAGACGGTGCAGATCCTCCTCGGCGAGGTAGTCGGCATATCCCTCGCCGTGCTCGGAGCCTTCCCCGGAGCGAAAGTACGCGGCGCCGTACAAAGCGGGCAGATCCGCCGGTGAGGGAAGGTCGGCGCGAAAGAGAAGCCCGCAGCCACGGCAACGGACGACGTCGTGACCGTCCTTGCGCCAGGCGAGGTCGCGCTCTCGATCGACGGAGCCCTTGCACGCGTTGCACACTCGATCTGTCACGGAACCGTTTCAGCTTGAATATGGCTTCGGTGCGCATTCTTCGCACATTCCTGCCCGGCGGGCTTTTCTTTGTTCTGCTGGCCGCGGCCGGCTGCGGAGGCGGAGGCCACAAGGCGGCGGACGCCGGGGAGACCTCCGGAGTCAACGCGGCAGGCGCCAAGGTGTTCGAGGACGCCGGCTGCGGCGACTGCCACACGCTCGCGGCGGCCGAGTCCAAGGGCACGACGGGGCCGAACCTCGACCAGCTACGCCCGAACGAGGATCGCGTCAAGCGCCAGGTGGAGAGCGGCGGCGGCGGAATGCCTTCCTTCAAGGACGAGCTCTCTCCGAAGGAGATCGCGGACGTGGCCTCCTTCGTCGCGACGTCGGCCGGCGCGGGGGGGGCGAAGTTCACCTTCGAGCCGGACGAGACCAAGCTCGACGACTGCGCGACGCGCGGCGAGGAGTGTTACCCGCAGGCGTTCGGGAACATCGCCTACGAGGACGGGCCCAGGAAGGCGCTGGACGAGCTCGAGCGCATGCAGCAGACGAACCAGGTCGTCCGGGCGACATGTCACCGCATCGCGCACATGATCGGTGCCGGCGGCCTGCGGCACTTCGACGGCGACGTCGGCAGCGCCTTCGTCGACGGCACGCCGACCTGCGGCTCTGGCTACTACCACGGCCTGCTCCAATGGAAGCTCGCCGGGCTGAAGGAAGACCAAGTCGGGCCGGTCGCCCGCGAGGCGTGCAACGACTCGAAGATCCGCGAGAACAACTTCATCTACTACCAGTGCGTCCACGGGCTCGGCCACGGGCTAATGCTCTATACGGGCCTGGAGCTCCCGATCGCGCTGCGGCTGTGCCACGGCCTGCAGACCGAGTTCGACCAGACGTCGTGCTCCGGCGGCGTCTTCATGGAGAACCTCAGCTCGTCGTTCGGGCTGCGCACGCGCTGGCTGAAGGAGAAGAACCTCCTCTACCCGTGCAACATCGTCTCCCACCAGGACAAGCTCTACTGCTACCTGCTCGTCTCCTCGAGGATTCTGCCGGCGGTCGGCTGGGACTGGAAGAAGGCCGCCGACTGGTGCCGCAGGAGCGAGCCGGGCTGGGTCGACGTCTGCTTCCAGTCCTACGGCCGCGACGCGTCGGGGACGGCCGTGCACAACGCCGATCGCACGCGCGCCTTCTGCGCGAAGGCGGGAAGCGGGGAGAAGCAGTGCCTCTACGGCGCCGCGCGCGACATCATGAACGACAACTCGCAGAACCCTGAAGCCGGCAAGCTCTGCTCGAACGTCAAGCAGAAGTTCCGCGCGTTCTGCTTCTGGGGGATCGGGACGATCATCGGCACCCAGCACGCGGACGAGGCCGGCAGGCGGCAGGCGTGCGAGCAGCATGCGAGGGGACGCGACCTCGAGGACTGCCTCGACGGCGCGAACTCGGCCGGGTAGGCGGCCGCCCCCTACGCCTTCGGAACGTCGACGACGATCAGCCGGCCGTCTGGGGTGATGTTCGTGGGGCGGGCTTGCGGGTAGCGGTCGAGCAAGGCCTCGCCGTGCTGCATCCAAACATCGCTCCGCATGAAGATCGCGAACGGAGGCGTGCCCGTGAACGAGCCGACGGTCAACGGGTCGACCAGCTCCCCGACCTGGCCCTCGTGCGCGAACAGCTGTACGCGCATCTTCGGGTCGCCCCAGTTGAAGTACTTCCATGAGCCATCGTCCGCCGCGATGTAGAACTTCTGACCCGGATCGTCCCGATGTGCGTAGACGTAGCGGCCGGTGCTGCCGATCGGGTCACCTTCCCTCCGGCCCTCCTGGACGTAGTCCCACGCGATCGCGAGGTTCCAGACGACGATCGCAGTGGCAGCCGTGAGGGCGACCCCAGCCACGCCGTGGCGAACCCCGTACCGGCGCTCGACCCGCTCGCCGAGCGCGCGAACGGCCATCGTGACCAGATAAGCGACGAACGGCAGCGTGATTAGGAGGCGCGTGTAGTTCGGCGCCTTGTTGACGACGAAGGCGAACGAGAGCCAGAGGACGAGGAAGCTGCCGAGGGCGAGCAGCGACCACGGATCGCCGCGGCGCCTGATCAGGTTCCACCCGACGATGACGACGCCGATCCAGAGCAGAATCCCGGTGAGCGGGTCGACGAAGCCGTGCCCGTGGTTCTCGTAGATCCACCCGTGGTCGACGATGTCGTTGTTGAAGGTGCTCAGCCCCCACTTGATGTTCGTCTTGATCCCGTCCTCGATCGTCGGGGCGAACACCCATCCTTGCTGGACGGCGCGGCCTTCGGGGTAGATGAGCAGCGTCTGCTTCTGGGGGGAACCGAGTGGGTCGTCCACCTTCGACTCGGCGATCATGATCGGCCCGGCCATCAGGATGAAGCCGGCCACCCCGATTGCTCCGAGCCTCGCCAACCGGCGAATCTGGAACTGGCTCCGGAAGACGAGCGCGAGCAGGACGAGAAAGAAGATCCAGAGCGGCAGCGTCGCCCGGCCCGGGAAGTACACGTAGTAGCCGAGCCCGGCAACGAACCCGCCGGAGAACGTCGCCAGCGCGTGATCGTGGCGCAGACCCCAGACGAGCATCGTGAACGCGACGACCTCGACCAAGACGGCCGTGTTCTCACGCATGGCGAGACGGCTGATCATGAAGAGCGCGTGACTGGAGCCGAGCAAGACGGCCGCGAAAATCGCCCAACGGCGCTCGAGGAGCTGCCGGAACAGCGCGTAGGAGGCGGCGATCACCAGCAGCCCGAAGACCGCATGCAGCACGCGCATCTGATAGAGGTCGATCCCGCCGAGCCATTCGCCCGCCCGGCCCCAGAACAGGAAGAGAAGGGTCGGACGGCCGAGGTAGGTGCTGACGCCGAACGGGTCCACGCCGCCCGCGTCCGAGTACTGCCTGGAGACCTGCAAGATGGCCTGTTCGTCGGAGCTCACCTGCACCGGCCAGCGGTAGATCGCAACGAGGTAGAGAGGGACGAAGGCGACCATCAGCAGCCCTGCCGTCACGAGGTCGGAGACCGCGATCCGGGGTAGCGCCGCGGAGATGCTCCAGAACGAGACACTCAGCGCTGCGAGCGCCCCGAGCCAGAGCAAGAGCATCGTCGTGCCGTAGCCCGACGTGTTGTAGACGAGAAGCGACGATGCGCCCAGAGCGGCGCCCGCAACGAGCGTGAAGGACACGGGCCTCCCGCCCAGCCATGCACGTGCGCGAGCAAGCGGCGACGCCCCCGGTGGCGCGGTCGAACGCTGCTCGATCGTGTGTCTCTCGGTGGCCAAGGCTGACCCTCCCCGCCCGTCAGTGAAGCACGGTCCCCATCCGTCGTAAAGACCGGGCCGAACGGTACCCCGTTGGATCGTGCGCTGCCTTCCGCTTCAATGTGCCGGATGGGTCTCCTCGGTACGACCCGGACGGCCGCAATCGCCGGGGCGCTGGTTCTCGTCCTCGCAGGCTGCGGCGGTGGTGACGACGACGGCTCGGGCAGCTCGAAGTCGAGCTCCCCGGGGGCGAAAGTCTTCGCCGACGCGGGCTGCGGCACCTGCCATACGCTGAAGGCGGCGGGCTCCTCGGGCACGGTCGGCCCGAACCTGGACGAGGCCCAGCCCGACGAGGAAACGGTCCGTCGCCAGGTGACGAACGGCGGTGGAGCCATGCCGTCGTTCCGCGACAAGCTGACCGAGCAGGAGATCTCGGACGTGGCCGAGTTCGTCGCGAGCTCGACGAGGACGGCGACCGGCGGCGGTTCCGTGGCCGCCGGGTTCAAGCCGGACGACACGAAGCTCGCGGACTGCGAGGGCCAGGTCGAGTTCAAGTGCTACGAGCAGGCGTTCGCGAACATCGCCTACGAGGACGGCCCGAAGGAAGCCCTCGACCTCTTCGACGAGAAGATCAAGTCGCCCGGGCCGATCGAGGCGGACTGCCACCGAATCGTCCACGCGATCGGCGCGGGCTCGCTCTCCTACTACGACGGCAACGTCGGCCAGGCGTTCGTCGCCGGCCGGCCGAGCTGCACGTCGGGCTACTACCACGGGATCCTCGAGCGCGCCTTCCTCGGCGTCTCGCAGGACGATCTCGCCTCCGCCTCGAACAGGTTCTGTGCCGACCCGAAGATCCGCAAGACCGAATTCATCGCCTACCAGTGCGTGCACGGGCTCGGGCACGGCCTGATGATCTACACCGGCTACGACCTACCGCTCTCGCTGAAGACCTGCAACAACCTCGCGGATCAGTTCGACGCGCGCTCGTGCACGGGCGGGGTCTTCATGGAGAACATCCAGTCCTCGTACGGCGTCAAGTCGCGGTGGCTGAAGTCGAAGGACCTCATCTACCCCTGCAACAGCGTCGCGGAGCGCGACAAGTACTACTGCTACGACCTCGTGCCCGGCCGGGTGCTACCCGTCTATCAGCACGATTTCCGGCAGGCGATCAAGTGGTGCCGGCGCAGCGAGCCCGGCTGGGCGCTCGTCTGCTTCCAGGGGCTGGGACGCGAAGCCTCGGGGTTCACGAGGCTCGACCCGGATCGCACGTTCGCGATCTGCAAGCAGGCGGGGAACATGGCCCCGGCGTGCATCGTCGGCGCATCGAGGGACATGGTCTACACCGACGCGGGTCCGCGCCGGGCGAAGATCTTCTGCGCCAAGGTCACGGCGGCGAGCCAGCAGGTCTGCTGGGAGGGCATCGGCTCGATCTTGGGCTCGATGCACGCCACGTCTGCGGACCGCAAGGCGGCGTGCGACCGGGCGACCGCGGTGCAGAAGCTCCGCGTCGGCTGCTACCGCGGCTCCCACGTCGACGGGTTCTAGGTCCCGGCCCACGGGCCGGGACTCGCCGAAAGTGCTCTGCACTTTGGCGACTAACTGCTCGCCTCAGTCGATGCCAACGCCCTGACGCGCGTGTAGCTGCGGCGTGCATCCATGCGTGGGGCACCGCCTTCGAGGTACTCGGAGAGTTATCCGTGCGGGATGCGGGCCTCGAGGGCCTCGCCGAGAGCCTCGCGCACCGGCTCCAGCTCGATGCGGTCGAGCACGTCCGTGAAGAAGCCACGGACTATCAGGCGCTCCGCTTCGGCGCGGGAGAGGCCGCGCGCCATGAGGTAGAAGAGCTGCTCGCGGTCGACCTGGCCGACCGTGGCGCCGTGCGTGCAGCGGACGTCGTTGGCCAGGATCTCGAGGCCCGGGATCGGGACCGCGTGCGTCGTCGGAGAGAGCATCAGGTTGCGGTTCTCCTGATACGCGTTCGTCCGCTGGGCGTCCTTCTCGACGCGGATCATCCCGCGCCACACGGCCGTCGCCTCGTCGCGCAGCGCCCCCTTGAAGGCGAAGTCGGAGGTCGTATTCGGCGCCGCGTGCAGCTGGTATGTGTCGTAGTCGAAGTGCTGGGAGCCGTCGGCGAAGTAGGCCCCCGTCACCCGCGACGTCGCTCCCTGCCCGGTCAGGTCGTTCTGGATCCAGACCTTGCCCTTGCGGGAGCCGAAGCCGCCGGCGACCCAGTCGAGCTCGGCGTCGCGCGCGACCCGCGCGTGGTGCGACGCAAAGTGCCAGGTCTCCCGCGAGAGGTTCTGGATCGCGACGTACTCGAGCTTCGCGTCCTGCTCGACGAAGAGCTCGCTGACGGAGTTCGTGTACCCGGGTAGCCCGGGCGACGCTGAGGCGTACTCCTCGATCAGCGTGAAACGGCTTCCCGGCTCGGCGACCACGAGGAGCCGGAAGAAGAGCGCGCCGTTCTCGACCGAGTTCACGATCCGGACGGCGAGCGGGTGCTCCAGCTCGACTCCGCGCGGCACGACGACGAGCAGCCCGTGCTCCCAGACCGCCGCGTTGTGCGCGGCGAACTTCTCGTCGGCGCCGACGAGCTGTCCGAGCCGCTCGTGCTCGGTGAACGCCTCGAAGGTGATCCCCTCCGGCACCTGGGTGAGCGAGACGCCCGATTCGTCGACGACGGCCAGGCCGGCCACGTCGACGTCGAGCATAGTCGCGGGGAGCTCCTCGGGGGCGACCGCCCCGTTCGTCGTGAACGCCTCGGGATCGAAGCCGCGCAGGTCCGTGAAGCGCCAGTGCTCGTCTCTCGAGGTCGGGAAAGGCAGCGCCTCGTAGCGCTCGAGGAGCTCGGCTCGGGTCATCGCTTCTCCCGCGGCGCGTACCGGCGGTGGAGGATGACGACGTTGCCGTCGGGATCCTTGACGAACCCCATGTGGCAGACGCCGCTGTCCTCGATCCCGATCACGTCGGTTCCCGAGGCGCGAACCTCCTCGACCGCGGCCTCGACGTCGGCAACGCGCACTGCAATGCCGTTCTGATTCGGCACGAACTCCTCGCCCTGCTCTTCGGGATTCCAGAACGAGAGCGTGACGTTCGGCGTCTCGATCTCTCCGTCGCTGTACTCGCTGAGAGCCAGGCCGAGCACGTCGCGGTACCACGCGGCCGCGCGCTGGAAGTCGCGCGTCGGAACGGAGACGAAGTCGACGGTCTCTACCTGCATCGCCCGGCGGGCGGGACTAGCCGACCGAGCCTTCCATCTGCAGCTGGATGAGGCGGTTCATCTCCACCGCGTACTCGAGCGGGAGCTCCTTCGTGATCGGCTCGACGAACCCGGAGACGATCAGCGCGCTGGCCTCGGCCTCCGAGAGACCGCGCGACATGAGGTAGAAGAGCTGCTCCTCGCCGATCTTCGAGACCGTCGCCTCGTGCCCGATGTCGACGTTGTTCTCGTCGATCTTCATGTACGGGTACGTATCCGAGCGCGACTCCTCGTCGAGGATCAGCGCATCGCAAACCACCTTGGACTTCGAGCGGTCGGCGCCCTTTGCGACCTCGAGCAGCCCGCGGTAACCGCCGCGGCCGCCGTTCTTGGAGATCGACTTCGACGTGATGACCGACGTGGTGTTCGGCGCGATGTGGTGGATCTTCCCGCCCGCGTCCTGGTGCTGCCCCTCGCCGGCGAAGGCGATCGACAGCACTTCGCCATGCGCGCGCTCGCCCATCAGCCAGATCGCCGGGTACTTCATCGTCAGCTTCGAGCCGAGGTTCCCGTCGACCCACTCCATCGTCGCGTCCTCGTAGGCAACCGCCCGCTTGGTCACGAGGTTGTACACGTTGTTCGACCAGTTCTGGATCGTCGTGTAGCGGCAGCGCCCGCGCGGCTTGACGATGATCTCGACCACCGCCGAGTGCAGCGAGTCGGACGTGTAGATCGGAGCCGTGCACCCCTCGACGTAGTGCACGTAGGCGTCCTCGTCGACGATGATCAGCGTGCGCTCGAACTGGCCCATGTTCTCCGCGTTGATGCGGAAGTAGGCCTGGAGCGGCATCTCGATCGAGACTCCCGGCGGCACGTAGATGAAGGAGCCGCCCGACCAGACGGCCGAGTTCAGCGCGGCGAACTTGTTGTCGTTCTGCGGAATGACCGTCCCGAAGTACTCCTTGACGATGTCTTCGTGCTCGCGCAGGCCCGAGTCCATGTCGAGGAAGATGACGCCCTGCGCCGTGAGGTCCTCCTGGAGCTTGTGGTAGACGACCTCGGACTCGTACTGGGCGCCGACGCCGGCGAGGTACTTCTTCTCGGCCTCGGGGATGCCGAGCTTGTCCCACGTGTCGAGGATGTCGGCCGGCAGGTCTTCCCAGGACTCGGCCTGATTCTCGGTCGGCTTGATGTAGTAGTAGATGTTGTCGAAGTCGATGTCGGCGACGTTGCCGCCCCACGTGGGCAGCGGCCGCGCCAGGAAGTAGTCGAGCGACTTGTGCCGGAACTTGCGCATCCAGTCGGGCTCGTCCTTGTGCTCGGAGATCGCCTCGACGAGCTCGTGCGAGAGGCCGCGACCTGACTTGAAGAAGTAGTTCTCCGCCGCGTCCGAGTTCGAGAAACCGTACTTGTACTCGTCGCGGATGCCGCGGACGACTTCGGTCTCGGGTGTCGCGGCCATTAGGACCTCCCTCCTGCGACTGCTACTGGCATGAACGCCTCGTACCCTTCGGCTTCCAGCTTGTGAGCGAGCTCTGGACCGCCTTCCTCAACGATACGCCCGCCGACGAAGACGTGCACGAAGTCGGGCTTCACGTAGTTGAGGATCCGCTGGTAGTGGGTGATCAGCAACGCGCCCATGTCAGGGCCGACGAGATCCTGGACGCCCTGGGCGACGATCTTCAGCGCATCGATGTCGAGACCCGAGTCGGTTTCGTCGAGCACGGCGATGCGCGGCTTCAGCATCGCCATCTGCAGGATCTCGACGCGCTTCTTCTCCCCGCCCGAGAAGCCGTCGTTCAGGTAGCGCTGAGCGAGCTCGCGCGGGACCTTGAGGCGCTCCATCTGGGCGAGCAGCTCCGTGCGGAACTCCTTGACCGAGATCGGGTCGTCCTCGCCGGTGCGAGCCTTACGCAGTGAGTTGAGCGCCGAGCGGAGGAAACTCGTGACGGTCACGCCGGGGACGGCGTGCGGGTACTGGAACGCGAGGAAGAGCCCGAGGTGCGCGCGCTCGTCGGCGCCGAGCTCGATCAGGTCGCGGCCGTCCAGCAGCGCTTCGCCCTCCGTGATCTGGTAGCCCGGATGCCCCATCAGCGCGTAGGCGAGCGACGACTTGCCGGATCCGTTCGGGCCCATCAGCGCGTGGATCTCGCCCGGGCTGACTGCCAGGTCGACGCCCTTGACGATCTCGGTCCCATCCTCCAGGGAGACGTGGACGTTCTTCAGCTCGAGCAGTGCCACTTTGTGCGCTCTGAATCCTTTTTCGTTCCAGGGTTTTCGCGGACGTTCGTGACCCATGGTAGCGATCCGCCTCGGAGCCGGTTCGATCCCGCCAGGGTGCTACCCTGAGACCGTGCCGTTCGGAATCGGAGTCTGGGAGATCCTCATCCTGCTGCTCGTTGCGCTGCTCGTCTTCGGGCCGAAGCGTCTGCCGGAGATGGGCCGCTCGCTCGGAAGAGGCATGCGCGAGTTCAAGGACTCGGTCACGGGGCGCGACGACGAGCGGCCGCCCGAGCTGCCTCCATCGCCCGAGCTGCCTCCCTCGCAGGAAGACCCGCCGGTCTCGTCGAGCTCGACTCGTCGCGACGCCGCCTCGAGCTAGGTTCCTATGAGGCTGCCGCGGCGCCTGCGGCACGGCGAGGAAGCGTCCCTCGTCGAGCATCTCGACGAGCTGCGCAGCCGGTTGATCATCGCGCTGCTCGCGCTGGGCGTCGGCTTCGTCGTCGCTTTCATCTTCCACGAGCGGCTGATCGAGTGGCTACAGGAGCCCCTGCCCGCCGACCGCGAGCTGACGACGTTCGGGGTCACCGAGCCGTTCACGACCTCGATCAAGGTCAGCTTCTACGCGGCCGTCGCGCTCGCGTTCCCGATCTTGATCTGGCAGCTTTGGAGCTTTCTCGCACCCGCCCTCGAAGAGGGGACGCAGCGGGTCGTCGCCGTCTTCGTCGCGATCGCAACCGCCCTCTTCGCGGGCGGACTTGCCTTCGCGTACTTCGTCGTCCTGCCGAAGGCGCTCTCGTTCCTGACGAACTACGACGACCACCTCTACCAGGTGGAGATCCGGGCGAGCTACTACTTCTCGTTCGCCGCGATCATGCTGCTCGCGATCGCGCTCTGCTTCGAGCTGCCGATCTTCATCCTCGGGCTCGTCCGGCTCGGCGTGGTCACGTCGGCGCAGCTGCGGAAGAACCGTCGCTTCGGCATCGTCGCCGCGGTTGCGCTGGCCATCCTCCTGCCGACGGTCGACCCGGTGTCGCTGATCTTCGAGGCGGTGCCGCTGCTCCTGCTGTTCGAGGCTTCGATCTGGCTCGCGGTGCTGATGGAACGCCGCTGGCAGCGCTCGTCCCCGGGCGAGCTCGCAGCGGAGTGACGTACCCGAAGATCGAGCTGCACGTGCACCTCGAGGGCACGGTCCGCGCGCCGACGCTGCTCGAGATCGCGCGACGCAACGACTATCCGTTGCCGGCCGACTCCGTCGAGGGTCTCGCCGGGCTCTACGAGTACCGCGACTTCGAGCACTTCATCGAGACGTGGATCCTGACCACGCACGCTATGAGAACGGCCGACGACTTCCGCCAGGTCGTCGTCGACAACGCGGCCGAGGCCGCGTCCCACGGCGCGGTCTACCTCGAGGCGATCTTCTCCCCGGCTGAGCGCATCAGCCGCGGGGTGGCTTGGGACGAGATCTTCGGTGGCTACTGCGACGGAGCCCAGGAGGCCGAGGAGCTGCACGGGGTCATCGTTCGCCTCACGCCCGACATCTACCGCGGGGCGCCCGCCGAGAAGGCTGAGACCGTCGTCCGCTACTCAGCGGCCTACCGCGAGCGCGGAATCGTCGGCGTCGGTCTAGGCGGGCTCGAAGCGCAGTACCCGCCCGAGCCGTACGCCGAGGTGTTCGCGCTGGCGAAGGCCGAGGGCCTCGGCTCTGTTCCGCACGCGGGCGAGCACGCGGGGCCCGAGTCGATCCGCGGCGCGCTCGATGCGCTCGGCGCCGACCGGATCAGGCACGGGATTCGCGCGGTCGAGGATCCGCCACTCGTCGAGGAGCTCGCCGCGCGCGGGATCGTGTGCGACGTGGCGCCGATCTCGAACGTCCGCACCGGGGCCGTCCCCTCCCTGGCCGAGCATCCGCTGCCGAAGCTGGTGGCGGCAGGAGTCCGCTGCTCGATCTCGACTGACGACCCGGCGATGTTCGACACCGACCTGGGTCGTGAGTACGAGGCCGTCCGCTCGCTCGGCGTCGATCCACGCGCGGCCTACGAGGCCGGGGTGACCGGCGCGCTCTGCGACGACGCGACCCGGACCGAGCTGGCGGCCCTCGGCGCCGCCTTCGACTGGTCGGCGGTCGAACCGGTTTCGTCCGGCGCTCGCTAACCTTCGTCCACGATGGCCCGTTCCGGAGCAAAGCGCAAACCGCGCCCCAAGCCTCAGGCCCGTCCGCAGGTCGTGCGTGCGCGCCGCGCGCCGCAGCCGCGCTCGATCGAGGACACGATGTTCTTCCCGAAGCTGATCCGCTCGGCGAAGTGGATGTTCGTCTTCCTCGCGCTCGTGTTCGGGGTCGGCTTCGTCGTCTTCGGCGTCGGCTCGGGCCAGGGGACTGGCCTCGGCGACATCCTCCAGGGGAACCAGGGC
>JBKPFP010000309.1:0-4459 GCA_046744435.1 Actinomycetota bacterium
TGCGTGTACCAGCGCCCCGGGCCGTGCGCGGAGCGGATCAGGCGCGACTCGCCGCCGGACGCCGCGCGGACGTGGCCCGGCGTGTATTGCTCGACGAGCGTCACCTGCCAGCCCGAGGCGGCCAGGCGCCGCGCGAGCGACCCGCCGAAGACGCCGGCGCCGACGACGACCGCGCTAGGCACTGAGCGGCGCCTCCTCGGCAGTGCCGTCCGTGATACGCCACGCTGTGAGCTCCCCGGTGTCGACACGCAGAATCAAGTACGGCCGCCCCTCCCAGAGACCGATCTGCGCCAGGTCTGTGCGAGACGGGCGCGGAGGCGAGGTGGGGTGGGAGTGGAAGACGGCGAGCTGGTAGCCCTCGTCCTCGAGGAACCAGACCTCCGGATCGACCTCGAGCCGGAAGCGGTAGGGGGACGCAGCTGCGTTCCGCCCGCGCTCGTAGCGCACCGCCGTGTCGTGGCGGAGGACCACGAGCCCGCAGGCCTCGTTCGGCGCCTCCTCGCGCGCGTGCTCGAGCAGCTCCTCACGGATCGCTTCCGCGACTACCACCAGATCGACTCCTCCATCGCGGCGTCGACGTCCTCGGCCGCCCAGAACGGCGCCGAGAGGTACTTCCAGCCGCCGTCGGCGAGCACGCAGGCGACGGTCCCTTCGTCGAGCTCCGCCGCGAGCTGCTGCGCGACATGAATGACCGCGCCCGAGGAGATGCCCGCGAAGATCGCCTCGCGGTCGAGCAGTGCGCGGACGCCGGCGACCGACTGGGCGTTCGTCACGAGGAGCTTGCGGTCGAGCTTCGACACGTCGAGGATCGGCGGCACGTAGCCGTCCTCGAGCGAGCGCAGCCCGATGACCGGGTCGCCCGGAAGCGGCTCTGCCGCGGCGATTACCGCGTCCGGAAACGCTTCGCGGATCCGAGTGCCCGCGCCCATTAGGGTGCCGCCGGTCCCGAGGCCGGCGACGAACACGTCGACGCGGTCGAGCGCGGCCACGATCTCCGCGCCGGTGCCCTCGTAGTGCGCGCGCGGGTTCGCGTCGTTCGCATACTGGAGCGGCATGAAGTAGCGCGGCTCCCGCTCGGCGAGCTCGAGCGCCACCTGGACGGCTCCGTTCGTCCCCTCGCTCGCGGGCGACGGGAGAATCCGCGCGCCCATCAGCGTCAGCAGCCGCTTTCGCTCCTCGGTCGCATTCTCCGGCATGACGCAGGTCAGCGAGTAGCCCTTCACTCTCGCGACCATCGCGAGCGAGATGCCGGTGTTCCCGCTCGTCGGCTCGAGGAGCTCCCGCCCGGGCTCGAGCTCGCCCGAGGCCTCGGCTCCCTCGATCATCGTCTTCGCGATCCGGTCCTTGAGAGATCCCGTCGGGTTCTGGCCTTCGAGCTTGGCGTACACCTGAACGGAGGACTTCGGGGAAAGGCGCCGGAGCTCGACGAGCGGCGTCTGCCCGACGAGGTCGAGGAGCGAGGAGCCGGTCCTAGCCACCCGCCATGGCCGGCAGCAGGATGAGGGTCGAGCCGTCCGGGACCGGCGTCTCGAGACCCTCGCGCATACGGACGTCCTCGCCCTCCACGAAGACGTTCACGAACCGGACGATCTCGCCGTTCTCGAAGATGCGGTTGCCAAGCTCCGGAAAGCGTGACCCGATCCCCTCGAGCACCTCCCTTACGGTTGTGCCTTCGGCCTCGATCTCGCGCTCTCCGGACACCTCGGCCCGGAGTGTCGGCGGGATCCTGACGGTCGTCACGCCGCGGAGTGAGCCGGCCCGCCCTGGCAGAACTCGACGTAGTCGACGTACTCGGTGATCGTCGGGCTCTCGCCGCACACCGGGCAGTCGGGATCGCGCCGGACGGCGACCTCCGTGAACGACGCCGCGAGTGCATCGAAGAGCAGCAGACGCCCGACCAACGGCTCGCCGGCGCCGAGCACGAGCTTCAACGCCTCGCTCGCCTGCATGGAGCCGATCACGCCTGGGAGGACGCCGAGCACGCCGCCCTCCGCGCAGCTCGGGGCGAGCTCCGGAGGCGGCGGCTGCGGAAAGAGGCAGCGGTAGCACGGTCCGGTGCCGGGGTCGAAGACGGTGACCTGACCCTCGAAGCGGTAGATGGAGCCGTGGACGACGGGTACGTCGTGCCACACGGAGGCGTCGTTGACCAGATAGCGGGTCGGGAAGTTGTCGGCGCCGTCGACGACCACGTCCCAACCCTGGTCGAGGATGCGGTCGATGTTCTCGGCGCTCAGTCGTTCCCGGTACGGCACGACATCGACGTCGGGATTGAGCTCGCGCAGCCGGCGGGCACCCGACTCGGTCTTCGGCTCGCCGAGCGCGGCCGTCGAGTGGAGCACCTGCCGCTGGAGGTTCGTCTCGTCGACGGCGTCGTCGTCGACGATGCCGAGCGTCCCGACTCCCGCGGCGGCGAGATAGAGCGCCGCCGGCGAGCCGAGCCCGCCTGCACCGACCAGCAGGATGCGCGCGTCGAGAAGCCGGCGCTGGCCTTCGGCGCCGACCTCGGGGATCAAGAGATGGCGGCTGTAGCGAGCGAACTGCCCGCGGTCGAGGCCTGCGGGGAGCTCTACCGGGTATCCGTTCTCGCGCCAGTCCTCGATCCCGCCGGCCACCGAGGCGACGTCTGCATAGCCGAGCTCGACCATCGCCCGCGCGCCGCGCAGGGAGCGGTTGCCTGTTGCGCAGTACAGGAGGACCGGCCGCTCGCGGTCAGGCGCCGACTCCTCGATTCTCTGTCCGAGCTCGTCGAGTGGCACGTGGAGCGCGCCCGGGAGACGGCCGGCGTCCCACTCGTTCTGCCGGCGCACGTCGACGAGCAGCGGAGGGTCCTTTTCGGCCAGGAGCGCGCGCGCACGCGACACGTCGATCTCGCGGATCGGGCGCTGTATCAGCCGCTCTTGTTCGGCCATGACCCCAGCATAGCCAGGGCTTCCTTCCCCGCTATCGTCGCCGTTGATGAGCTCACGAGGACGAGTACTTGCGACTGTCGTCATCGCCGCAGCGGCCGCCGCATCGGCCACCGTGGCGCTTGCCGCGCTCATGTCCGACGAAGACGGGCAGCGAGCCGGCCCACGCCCCGGGGTGCCGCCGCTCGCGCTCGACCTCGGCGTGCGCACCGACCGCGAGGCGGTCGCGCTGCGGCAGGCGGATCGGCTCTACGCGGCGAAGCGGCGCGACGAGGCCGGCCGCATCTTCGCGCGCTACGACTCTCCACAGGCCCAGGTCGGCGCCACGCTCTCCGCGTGGCCGGACGGGAGCCTCGACCGCCTCGAGCGGATCGCCGCGGAGCACCCGCGCGACTCGTTCGTCCAGCTCCACCTCGGCATCGGCCGCCTCTGGGCCGGGCAGGACGCGGGCGCCCTCACGGCCTGGCGCACGGCCGCACGCGTGCAGCCGGACACGCCGTCCGCGATCCGCGCCGACGACCTCCTCCACCCGGACTTTCCGCGCGGGCGCCCCTTCTTCGTCCCGAGCTTCCGGCCGCCGCCGGCTCTCGCGCGGCTGTCTCCGCCGCGGCAGCTGTCGTTCCTCGCGGCCCACGCCCGCAACGGCAGCGTCGAGGCGAAGCTCCTCTACGGCCTCGCGCTCCAGCGACTCGGCCGCCCGGTATCCGCCCGACGCCAGTACGAGGCGGCCGCCGCGCTCGAGCCCGGCAACGCCGAGGCCCGTGTCGCGGCTGCCGTCGCCCGCTTCGAGAAGGGCAGCCCGAGCGCCGCTTTCTCCCGCCTCGGGCCGCTCACGCAGCGCTTTCCGCGCGCCCAGACCGTGCGCTTCCACCTCGGGATGCTCCTCCTCTGGCTGGCTCGCGTGCAGCCCGGCTCGGTCGAGGAGGGGAAGTCCCAGCTGCGGCGGGCACGAGCGCTCGCGCCACGATCTCGGCTCGGGAGGGAAGCAACGACCCTCCTCGACAGTCTTGGGGTCGGTGGAACCAGCAGCGAAAGATAGGACTTCATGGACCGAAAGATGAGTCCTTCGGCCTATGGACGGGCACCCATGGCGCTTGAAAGACTGCCCCGTCCAGCAAATCCCGTTGACACGCCCACAGCCGCAGGTACGGTGAGACGGGGAGAGGGGGAAAACTTTCCGTGAGGGCAGGGGAGCAAAACGGTACTAGGATCGAGATGGGACCCACGAGCGTCCTCCATTCGGAGGAAGCCTGGGAGCTCTTGCGCGCGGGGCGCCAAACGGGGCGCCTGAATGCCGAAGAAGTGACGCTCGCGCTCGACGAGCTGAAGCTCGACACCGCGCAGATCGACGAGTTCTACAGCATGGTCGAGGAGCTGCACATCGAGCTCGTCGAGGAGGACGACGACGCCGACGACCCGCTCGAGCTCGAGGGCCCGGACGTCTCTACCGACGCCCTCCAGCTCTTCCTGAAGGAGATCGGGAAGGTCGACCTGCTGACCGCGCCGCAGGAGATCGAGCTCGCCAAGCGCATCGAGCGCGGCGACCACGAGGC
>JBKPFP010000030.1:0-3054 GCA_046744435.1 Actinomycetota bacterium
TTCCCGCGCCAGGCGCGGATCGTGCTCGTCGCACTGAAGCGCTACGGGATGGTCGTCTCGGACAACGGGTCGAGCTGGTACATCACGGGCGCGCCCGACCCGCGCTGGTCGAACGACCAGCTGCACACACTCGGCCAGGTCAAGGGGTCGGACTTCGAGGTCGTCGACCCGGCTGCGATCAGGCCGCGCTGACGAAATCCGAACACCTCGAGCGCCCGAAGTAATCGGTGGGTGAGCACGGGGACCGTCGTCATCACCGACGCAAGTCGCGCATAGCGACTCGCGCGGCCGCGTAGCCACACATGCCGTGCACGCCGCCGCCGGGCGGCGTCGCCGACGAGCACAGGTAGACCCCGCGCAGCGGCGTTCGGTAGGGGACGAGCTTCCGCACCGGCCGAAAGAACAGCTGGCCGAGGTCCATCGCGCCGCTGTTGATGTCGCCGCCGACGATGTTGCGGTTCCGTTGCTCGAAGTCCGCCGGGCCCGTCGCAGCCCTCGCGAGGATCAAGTCCCGGAAGCCCGGCGCGAAGCGCTCGACCTGCGCCTCGATGCGCTCGGTCATGTCTTCCGTCGAGCCGTTCGGGAGGTGGCAGTAGGCCCAGGCGGTGTGCTTGCCGTCCGGCGCGCGCGACGGGTCGAAAAGGGTCTGCTGCGCCAGTAGGACGAAGGGTTTCTCGGCGTGCTCGCCGTTCCATGGACTGCGCTCCGAGGCGGCAATCTCCTCGAGCGTCCCGCCGAGGTGGACGGTCGCGGCGCGGCGGCACTCCTCGGCGCGCCACGGGATCGGGCCGTCGAGCGCCCAGTCGAGCTTGAACGCTCCCGGGCCGTGCCGGTAGCGGCTGAGCGCACGCGCGTAGCGGGCCGGGAGCCGGTCGCCGCTGAGGCGAACCAGTTCGCGCGGGACGACGTCGGCGAGGACGACGTCCGCGACAGGAAGGTCGTCCACGCGGTGTCCGGCCTGGATCTCGCCGCCGTGCTCGCGGATGCGGTCCGCGAGCGCGTCCGTGAGCCGCTGCGTGCCGCCTCTCGGGAAGCCCCAGCCGAAAGCGTGCGCGCTCGCGAGCAGGACGAGCGCGATGCCGCCGGTCGGACGGCGCTCGAGCGGCAGCATCGAGTGGGCCCCGTGGCCGGCGAGGAGCGCTCGACCGCGTTCTGTTCGGAACCGCCGTTCCGCCACGGAGCGGGCACTCGCGAGCCCGTTGCGAGCGACGGGGACGCTGAAAGCGCGGAGCAGCCTGCGCGGCGAGGGCGGGTATGGGCCCAGGATCACGGGTGCGAAGTCGTCCCAGCCCATGACGAGCGGCGCGAGCAGCCGGCGATATACCTCCGAGTCCTCGCCCAGGCTCGTCGCAGTCGTGAACAACGAGCGCTCGGTCATGACCGCGGTGCCGTCGTCGAGCGGGTGCGCTGCGGCGGCGGGCGGCTCGACCCACTCCACGGGCAGTGCGAGCTCGCGGAAGAGAGGCGAGTCGCGCCCGAGCGGGTGGATCGCGGAGCAGACGTCGTGAACGAAGCCCGGGAGCGTGAGCTCGGAGGACCTCATCCCTCCGCCAATCGTGTCCTGCTCCTCGAAGACGGTCACGTCGAAGCCGGCCTTCGCGAGCGTGACCGCCCCCGCCAGCCCGTTCGGCCCCGACCCGATTACGGCCGCCGTCCGCGCCATCAGTTAACCGAGTAGATCCAGCCTTCGCCAGACGAGGCGGCGTCCGGCGGCGCGCTGGCAAAGCCGTCGGCGAGAGCGGCGCCCGCGGCGATCGCTGCGTGGATGGCATCCAGCGCATCGTCCTCGCGGTCCTGCGCAATGACCGCACGGTCTTCGGCCCGAATCGTCAGCCCGAGATCTTCTCCGAGCGCTCGCCGCACGTGCCGAGGAAACACCTCAACGACCGGGCGCTCGCCGAACGACCATGGCGGAACGGGCGCGTCGACGCCCGCCAGCGCGCGCAGGCCCCAGTAAGTCTGGCGGTACATACGCAGGTTCGTCGGCGCGAACGTCGTCCCGCGTGCGACGTCGGTGGCGCGCCGCCGTTCCGGTCCGACCGCCCCCTTGAAATCGTCCGCGCCGTCGAAGCGCGTCACGAGCGCTCGTCCGAGGGCGATGGGACCCTCGACGGGCAGATCGAGCTGGTGCATGTGCCTGCGCGCTAGCCCGAAGCAGAAATCGAATCCGGAGACGTCGAACCGCTCCTCGTCGAGCCAGGTCGGAAGCGCAGCGGCAACCGCCTCGGGGCCCGGGCAATCCGTAAACGGCCGCCACGCGCGGAGTAGCTCACGCTCGTCGAGGTCGATGCGGGCGGCCCAGATCTTCCTCCGCGCGGCTCGTCCGCCGCTCCAGTCGACGCCGAGCGCGATCGGCACCGCTGGCTAGCCCACGCCGGCAAGGAGGAAGGCCCGGCTTTCCTTCAGCATCTCCCGCGCGATCACCAGCCGCTGGATCTGGTTCGTGCCCTCGTAGATCTGCGTGATCTTCGCGTCGCGCATCATGCGCTCGACCGGGTACTCCTGCATGTAGCCGTACCCGCCGAGGATCTGCACCGCGTCGGTCGTGACGTCCATCGCGACGTCGGTGCAGTAGAGCTTCGCCATCGCGGAGATCTTCGTCAGCTCGTCGTCGGGCGCGCCCTCGTCGATCATCAGCCCGACCTTGTAGAGCAGGCCGCGCGCGGCCTCGCACTTCGTCTCCATGTCCGCGAGCATCCCGGCGATCAGCTGGTGCTGCGCGATCGGCTTGCCCATCGTCTCGCGGCTCCTTGCGTACTCGAGCGCATAGTCGGTAGCGCCCTGCGCGAGCCCGAGGCCCTGCGCGCCGATCCCGGGCCGCGAGCGGTCGAGGATGCGCATCGCGATCTTGAAGCCCTCGCCCTCCTCGCCGAGCAGGTTCTCGGCGGGGATGCGCATGTCGTTGAAGAAGATCTCGCCCGTCGTCGAGCCCTTGATGCCCATCTTCGGCTCGATGCGCCCGACCTCGAAGCCGGGCGTGTCCGCCTCGACGACGAAGGCCGAGATGCCCGAGTGGCCCGCGTCCGGGTCGGTCTTGGCGAACACGGTGTAGAG
>JBKPFP010000351.1:0-2814 GCA_046744435.1 Actinomycetota bacterium
CGTGCGTTCAACCTCGCACGCTTCCTGCGCGGGCGCTACGACCGGCTCTACGACGAGCGCATCGCCGAGCTCCGCTCGCTCGCGCGCCGCCGCACGGGACGCTCACTGATCGGCTCGCTCGCCTCCTCGGGCGTGACCGTCGCGACGATCGGGATGCTCTCGTACCTCTACGTCTCCGATCGGATGAGCCTCGCGGCGACCGGCGCGGCCGTCTTCGGGCTCTACCAGCTCGCTTCGCAGCTGAACGGGCTGCACATGAGCGCGACCTCGCTCTACGAGGCGACGCTCTTCATCCGCGACTACTCGTCGTTCCTGGAGCTGGAGCCCGCGGTCGAGGCCGAAAAAGGCAGGCCCGCGCCGGCCGGGTTCGACGTGCTGACCGCGGAAGACGTCTCGTTCACCTACCCGGAGGCACAGCGGCCGGCGGTGGATCGCGTCTCGCTCGAGATCCGGCGCGGGGAGGTGATCGCGCTCGTGGGCGAGAACGGCTCGGGCAAGACGACCCTCGCCAAGATGCTCGCCGGGCTCTACCGGCCCGAGCGCGGGCGGATCCGGTGGGACGACACCGACCTCGCCGACGTGGACGCGGACGAGCTGCGGCGCTCGGTGGCGGTCATCTTCCAGGACTTCGAGCGCTACCTGCTACCCGCGCGCGAGAACGTCGGCCTGGGGCGGCACGAGCGCGTGGACGCCTTCGAGGAGATCGTCGAGGCGGCGCGCCGCGCCGACGCGGACGACTTCCTCGCGGATCTGCCCGAGGGGTACGAGACGATGCTCGGCCGCGAGTTCGCCGGCGGCTACGACCTCTCGATCGGCCAGTGGCAGCGGGTCGCGCTCGCCCGTGCGTTCTTCCGCGACGCGCCGTTCGTGATCCTCGACGAGCCGACGGCCGCGCTCGACGCCCGCGCCGAGAGCCGCCTCTTCGAGCGCATGCGCGAGCTGCTCGAGGGCCGCTCGGTCGTCCTCATCTCGCACCGTTTCTCGAGCGTACGCTCCGCCGACCGCATCTACGTGCTCCACGAGGGGTGTGTCGTCGAGCACGGGTCGCACGACCAGCTGATGGTCGCCGACGGGCTGTACGCGGAGCTGTTCGGCCTGCAGGCGCGCGCGTATGTCGAGCAGCAGCCGGTCACGGAAGGCGACGGGCCGGACGACGAGATTTTCGTGCAGCAGCTCTAGGGCGCCTCAGTACCATTGAGGTCGCGGAACGCGAGTTCCGTCACTCGTCATGGACCGACCCGTCATGCAGCCACCAGTGCTCGCCCCGCTCGTGCGCGAGCTGGCCGAGAGCGACCGCCTGCGCGCGTTCGCGGAGGCGCTGCCCGCGCGCGCCCGCGTCTCCGAGCCGGCGCTCCCGCTGTTGCTCGCTGCGCTGCACGAGACGCTGGGCCGATCGCTGCTCGCGCTGCTGCCTGAGGACGCCGACGCGCGCGACGCGGCCGAGGCGGCCGCCTGGTTCCTCGGCGAGGAGCGCGTCGCGCTCCTGCCGAGCCGCGGCGTGCGCTGGGACTCCGGGCTCGAGCCGCCGCCGCACCTCGTCGGCGAGCGCGCGCGGGCGCTCGACGTGCTCGCCGCCGGCGGACTCGTCTGCGCCTCTGCGGCCGCCGTCGCGGAGGGCATGCCGCCTGCGGAGGCCCGCACCGAGCCGATCGGACTGGCCGTGGGCGACGAGCCTGGGACGGAGGGCCTCGCGGAGAGTCTCGCGCTCGCCGGCTACGAGCGGGTCGAGCAGGCGGAGGAGCGCGGCCAGTTCGCGGTGCGCGGCGGGATCGTCGACGTCTTCCCGACCACGGGGCGCGAGCCGCTACGAATCGAGCTGTTCGGCGACGAGATCGAGAGCATCCGCGCCTTCTCGCCCTTCACGCAGCGCACGCTCCACCCCGTCGAGGGTGCCGTGGTCTACCCCGCCGCAGAGCGCAAGGGCGAGCTCGTCGAGCTCACGCTCGCAGACGACGACGAGGTCCCGAGCGCTCCCGACGACCTCGTGCCTCCGGTGCCCGAGGGCCCGGACCTCGTCTGGCAGCCGGACGAGGTGCGCGCCGTTTGGCAGGAGGAGCTGGGCGAGGAGCTGCCCCTCGAGGACGTGTCCGAGCTCGATCCGCTTCCGGCAGGCCAGCCGTTCTCGTTCGAGGCGCAGCGGCCGGTGATCGCCGCGCGGGGGCTCGCCGAGGCCGAGAACGAGCTCCGCTCCTTCGTGCGCTCGGGCCTTCGCGTCGTCGTTGCCTTTCCGCATCGCGGCGAGGCGCTCCGCACCCAGAACCTCCTCCGCCGCGCGGAGGCGAGGCTCGTCGAGCCAGGCGACGGCCTACCCGACGAGGCGGAGGTGCTGTTCGCGGTCAGCCCGGCGCGGCGCGGCTTCGTCTGGCGCGAGCTCGGCATCGCCCTCCTGCCCGACACGCAGGTCTTCCGCAAGCGCGCGCCGCGCCGCACCGCTCCCGTCGGCCGCGCGCTCCAGTCGTTCGCCGACCTGCGCACCGGCGACTACGTCGTCCACGAGGACCACGGCGTCGGCAAGCTCCTCGGCTTCGAGACGCGCGAGGTCGCCGGCGTCACGCGCGACTACCTTTTCATCGCGTTCCGCGGCGACGACCGGCTCTACGTGCCGCACGAGCAGATCGGCAAGGTCTCGCGCTACGTCGGGGTCGACGGCAAGGCGCCCGCGCTCTCGAAGCTCGGGGGCCGCGCATGGCAGCTGCTCAAGTCGCGCGCGCGGGCGAGCATCCGCGAGCTGGCCGGGGAGCTGCTCCGCCTCTACGCGCAGCGCCAGAACGCGCCGGGCATCTCGTTCGATCTCGACCAGGAGTGGCTCGACCG
>JBKPFP010000140.1:0-5104 GCA_046744435.1 Actinomycetota bacterium
GTGGTCGCCTACCTCTCTTCGATGATGCGCGTCGAGACGAGGCGATCACTCGTCGTGCCGGGCTGGCGCGATCACTGGCGGCGACGCTAAACGCCCCAGTAATCAGCGAGGCCGGGAAGGCGGGAAGGGCCCGCAGGCGCCTGACGTTCGACTCGGCCGCCGGCCCCTGCAGCCTCGACGACCAGCACGGCCCGTCCGAGTCGTCCCGAAACCTCAATCACGTCCTCACTGTCGAACTGTACGGCTCCTGGGAGCGCAAGGCCGAGAAGGAAGAGGCGCGGGGACTACCAAAAGGATCGTTCTCCCTGTAGCTGTGCGCGCATACGTACGCACACGGCCCGGGCTCACACTCGGGCCGTTGTCTATCTAGGCCAATTAGCAGGGAGTTTAGAGAGTGGCCCCGGGAGGAATCGAACCTCCGCACGCGGATTCGAAGTCCGCCGCTCTATCCACTGAGCTACGGGGCCGGGCTCATACTCAGCGTAGCCGCCTAAACGACGGGATTGGGAACGGGTTTTCCCGCGGCGGCGGCCTGGAGGTTGTCGACCAGGACGCGCGTCATCGCCTCGCGCGTCTCCTGCGTGGCGCTGCCCACGTGGGGCGTGAGAACGACGTTCGGAAGGGCGAGCAGCTCGGCCGGGACCTCCGGCTCGTGCGCGAACACATCGAGGCCGGCACGGATCCGTCCGTTCGTCAGCGCCTCGACGAGGGCCGGTTCGTCGACGATCCCGCCGCGGGCCGTGTTCACGAGGCATGCGCCGTCGCGCATGAGCGCGAGGCGGCGGGCGTCGACGAGGCGCTCGGTCTCCGGGGTGAGCGGGACGTGCAGCGTGACGACGTCGGCCTCGGCGAGGAGATCGTCGAACTCGCGGAACTCGACGCCGAGGTCGCGTTCCTCGGCCTCGGCGAGGCGGGCCCGCTTCGTGTAGAGCAGGCGCATGTCGAAGCCGCGGGCACGCCGCGCGACCGCATGGCCGATCCTGCCGAGGCCGACGATGCCGAGCGCCGAGCCGCTGACCTCCTCCGCCATGAGCGCCCCGGAGACCCACTCGGTGCCCCACTTGCCGGTCCGCACGAACGCGTCCCCTTCGACGACGCGCCGACGAGTCGCGAGGATCAGCGCCAGGGCCAGGTCGGCCGTGGCGGCGTCGAGCACCCCCGGCGTGTTCGTGACGGCGACTCCACGCGCGGCGCAGGCCGCGACGTCGATCCCGTCGTAGCCGACGCCGTAGTTGGCGACGAGCTTCAGGTTCGGAAACAGCTCGAGCGTGCCGGCGTCGATGCTCTCGCCGACGACGGCGAGGGCCTCGACGTCGGGTCGTTGCCCGTCGAGGCTCTCGTAGTACTCGACGTCGTCGAGCTCGTCCCAGGCAGGTCCTGGAAAGGGTCGCGACGCGAGAATCTTCAATTCGAGTGTCCAAGCGAGAGCGCGCTGACTCCGCCCCCACATCCTCTGAACTGACCAACCGACCCCACTGAAGTCAGACCCAAAGCCTCAAAGGCCACCCTTCGCAGGGCGAAGGGTGGCGGACGGGACTTGAACCCGCGACCACCGGGACCACAACCCGGGGCTCTACCAACTGAGCTACCGCCACCGCGCTACGTCAAGGATAGCCGCGTTGCGCCACGGCTTGAGCTGCGCCAAGCGGCGTCTCGTCGAGCCGCTCGCGGAGCTCCTGGACCGATTCGAACACCGCGACCGCACCTGCGGCGCGCAGCTCCTGCTCCGACCAGCCGCCGGTGATCAGGCAGATCGTCTCGATGCCTGCCTGCCGGGCCGCCTCGACGTCCCAGCGCGTGTCGCCGACCATGACTGCGCTCTGCGTGCCCGCCTTGTCGAGGGCCGCGACCACGAGGTCCGGCGCGGGCTTCGTCGCCTCGACGTCGTCCTTCGTCGTCCAAGCGTCGGCGAGCTCCTGCGCGTCCAGGAGCTCGAGGTAGTGCACGAGCTCGTTCTCCGGGGACGAGCTCGCGAGCACGACGCGCAGGCCGCGCTCCTTGAGGTCGACGATCAGCTCGTGCGCGCCCTCGAGCGGAGCGACCTCGTCGATCAGCTCGCGGTAGAGCTCGGTGCGCGCGTTGCGAACCGCGTCGCCTACCTCGCGATCGACCTCGGGGCCGACGAGGGCGGGGACGAGCTGGTCCCCGCCCATGCCGACCGCGCGGTGGATCCGCCACAGCGGTAGAACGATGCCGTGCCGGCGAAATGCTCGATACCAGGCGAGCGCATGCTGGTAGTTCGAGTCAATCAGGGTGCCGTCGACGTCGAGCAGCGCCGCCTCGACCCTCACTGCGAGCGCGCCGCCCCGACCGACTCGGCCTGCCCGGCATGTTGGCCCTCTGCGAATTCCTCGATGACCTTCTCGTTGAAGGCCGGGATGTCGGCCGGCTTGCGGCTCGTGACGAGCCCGTCGTCGACGATGACCTGCTTGTCCTGCCAGTCGCCGCCCGCATTGCGGATGTCGGTCTTCAGGCTCGGCCACGACGTCACCGGACGCCCGCGCACGACGTCCGCCTCGACGAGCATCCACGGCCCGTGGCAGATCGCGCCGACGGGCTTGCCCGCCTCGAAGAACGAGCGCACGAAGCGCACTGCGTTCTCGTGCATTCGAAGCGTGTCGGGGTTGCCCACGCCGCCGGGCAGCATCAGCCCGTCGTAGTCGTCGGCGGACACCTCGTCGACGATCCTGTCGACCGGGAACTTGTCCGCCTTGTCGTAGTGGTTGAAGCCCTGGATCTCTCCGCTCTCGAGCGAGACGATCTCGGTCTCCGCGCCCGCGTCGTCGAGCGCTTTTCGCGGCTCGACGAGCTCGACCTGCTCGAACATGTCGGTGGCGAGAATCGCCACTCGCTTGCCGGTGAGCTCGGCCATTTGCCCCCTCCTCTCGATCGAACGTCTGAGTTCCGAATACCGCGGACGAGGGCAGCTAAACCCCCAATAGCGGCTACAGGCCGAGTGAAAATCGCCGATCCTCTATTCAGGAGAGCTGCTGATGAAGATCCTGCTGAGCGATGCCGCCCTCCTCGACGACCTGGTCAGCTACCTGGCGGCCGAAGGCTGCGTCGTCGAGCAGGTCGGCCCGAACCTCGTCGAAGCCTCGCGACTGTCGTCGGTGCGGCACGACCAGGCGCGGCTCGAGCTCGACCTGTTCCTGCGCGCGTGGCAGCAGAGGCATCCGGGCACCGAGGTCCGGATTCTCGACTGACCCTCACCAGTCCGGGTCGATGTACGCGGCGCCGCCGGTCCCTCTGACGACCGTCGTCCGTCCTGTCCCGTCGAGCCTCGCCGTGCCGATCCGTCGCACTTCGTGGTCGGGGACGAAGACGACGCGGGTCCCGTCGGGCGACCAGGCGAGCCGCGAGGACTGGAGCTCGCCGAGCGGTAGCGCGGTGCGGCCGCCGCCGTCGGCGCCGACGACCTCGGGCGACATCGAAACGAAGCGCCCGTCGTCGCACGCGACGGCGTAGACGAGGCGGCGCCCGTCCGGGGCCCAGTCGGGTCCGTAGAGCGATGCCTCGTACGTCGTGCCCGGACAAGTGGAGGAGATGTCGACGAGCGCGTGCTCGGTCCCCGTCCGGAGGTCGAGGACGAGCAGCCGCGGCCCGCGCACGAACGCGATCTCGGTCCCCGACGGCGACCATGCAGGGCTGCCGCCTGCGACCAAGCGCGTCGCCGATCCGCCGCTCGCGCCGATCATGTAGATGGCGCCGGCCTGAGAAAAGGCGAGACGCAGGCCGTTCGGAGCCCACGAGGGCTGCCCGCCCGGAACGAGCCGGTCCTGCTTCGTGCCGTCGGCGGCCATCAACCAGATCGCGCCGCGCCGGACGAACGCGATCCTGCGCCGGTTCGGCGACCAGGCCGGCCCCCGGTCGTCGATGGAGTTGTGCGTCAGTTGCCGCCGCTGCGAGCCGTCGGTGTTGACGACGAAGATGTCCAGGTCGCTCTTCGCGAGCAGGGCCCCGTAGACGAGCGTTCTGCCGTCCGGCGACCAGACGGGCCCGTCGCTGAACTCGTAGCCGCGCTCCGTTCTCACGCGCCTGACGCGCGTGCCGTCGGCGTTCATGACGTAGACGGACGAGCCGTGTGTGAACGCGATCCGGCGCCCGTCGCGAGACCAGCTCGGCCAGTCGCCGGGGCGCAACCTCCGCGCGGCTCGGCCGCGGACGCGCACGACGTAGACGAACCCGCTCGCCTCGAGGGCGATCCGGCGCCCGTCGGGCGACCACTGGGGGTCGCGGCCCATCGTCACCCTGCGTGTGCCGCCGTAGATCCGGCGCGCCCGGCCGCCGGCGCCTGGAACTAGATACAGCGCCTGCATGAGGCCGTTCACATCCGAGCGGACGAACGCGATCGTGTGTCCGTCGGGCGACCAGCTCGGCGCGCCGTCGCTCGGCCCCCGAGTCAGCCGGCGGGAAGCTCCCCCGCGAGCGGGCACGACGCGGATGCCGCCGATGTCGAGAAACGCGATCCGGTCGCCACGGGGCGACCACGCGGCCCCGCCGCCGGTGCGAGTGAGAGCACGGAGACCGGTGCCGTTCGCCCGGATGACCCAGAGCCCCCTTCGCCCTCCTCGCTCGGCCGAGAAGGCGAGCCGCTGCCCGTCCGGCGACCAGCTCGGGAGGTCGAGGCCGTCCACGGCCAGGTTGGCGGGCGTTAAGCGACGCCGGCCGGTACCGTCGGCGCGCATGACGTAGAGGCCGCTGATCCTCCGGCCGCGCTCGACGCGCTCAGACCAGTATGCGATGAGAGCGCCGTTCGGCGACCACACGGCGCCGCGGTCGCCCCCGCCGGTGTTACGGCTGAGCGCGCGCCGTCCCGACCCGTCGGAGCGGATCGCGTAGAGCTCGGTGTTGTCGAGGGTCGAGCCCTCCTCGCTCGCGAAGAGGATCCGGCCGGCGATTCGTGGACTCGCCGCATCGCCCGCGGTCGCGAGCGCGGCCGACAGGACGAGGAAGAGGCCGAGGACTCCTCGCATGGGCACCTGAAGCTAACGAGCCGCGATGATGCGTGCGCTAGGGATTCGTAAGGACTTCGTGGCGCTGCTCGTGGTGCATCGATCGGTCTCGACGTGGCAACAACCTCTGCCGCCGGCAGCCACGCCGG
>JBKPFP010000162.1:0-7401 GCA_046744435.1 Actinomycetota bacterium
TGACGATGATGCCGCCGATGTCGCGCAGCCGGAGCTGGTGCACGACCTCCTTGACGGCCTCGAGGTTGTTGGCCGTGATCGTGTCCTCGAGCCGCGCGCCCGAGCTCTTCGAGCGCGAGCCGACGAAGCGGCCCGTGTTGACGTCGATGACCGTGAACGCCTCGGCGTAGTCGAAGATCAGATAGCCGCCGGACGGCAGGTCGACGCGCCGCGACAGCGTCGAGCGGATGGCGTCCTCGACGCCCGACGTCTCGAAGAGCGGCTGCTTGTCGCGGTAGCGCTCGACTCGCTCGACCATGTGCGGCGAGGTCTTCTTCAGGTAGCCGACCACGCGCTTGAACGTGCGCTCGTGGTCGATGAGAGCACGCTCGAACTCCTCGGTGAAGAGGTCGCGGACGACGCGGAGCGGCAACTCCGACTCCTGGTAGACGAGCGCGGGGGCCTTGGCCTCGTCGGCCTTGGCCTTGATCGCCTTCCAGAGGCGCTGCAGGAAGACGAGGTCGCGCTCGACGTCCTCCGCGGACGCGCCCTCTGCGGCGGTGCGGACGATGACGCCGCCTTCCTTCGGCGCGATCTCCTTGAGGATGTCGCGCAGGCGGATGCGCTCGTCGTCCTCGAGGCGGCGCGAGACGCCGAAGCCCTCACCGTTCGGGACGAAGACGACGAAGCGTCCGGGGAGCGAGATCTCGGTCGTGAGCCGCGCGCCCTTGCCCTTCATCGGGTCCTTCACCGCCTGGACGAGGATCTGCTGGTTGCGGCTGAGGAGATCCTGGATCTTGCGGCCCTTGCCCCGCCCCTCGAGCTCGGGGAGCACGATCTCGTCGACATAGAGGAAGCCGTTCTTCTCGAGGCCGATCTCGACGAACGCGGCCTCCATGCCGGGCAGGACGTTGTCGACCGAGCCCTTGTAGATGTTGCCGGCGATCGAGCGCCGGTCGGGGCGCTCGAGATAGACCTCGGCCGGCCGGTCGTCCTCGAGCACGGCGACGCGCTGCTCGCCCACGTCGACGGACATGAGCAGCTGGCGCTTGGCGGGCGGCAGCGCGGGACGCTTGGCGGGCGTGCGCCGCCTCGGCTGTGCGCGCCTACGGGCGGGCCGTTCCGCCGCCTCGGTCTTCTTGGCCCTCTGCGGCTTCGCGGGTGGGTCGGCGACGGCCGTAGCGGTCGCAGCCTCTCCGGTGGCCGTCTTCGACGCGGGCTTGCGGCGATTGCGTCCGCCGCGCGTCCCGCGCCGTCTCTTCTTCTTCGTAGGTTGTGCCGCCGCTTCGGCGGCGGGTGATTCGGTTACCTCACGGACTGTGTCCGGAGCGGCGCTCTGCGTGGGCGCCTGCTCCTTGCGCTTCTTGCGCCGGAACAACTTCAGCAAGCGAAAACTCCTTTGTGAACGCGCGCGCTGCCCCGTTCGGGCGCGCGCTGCGTGAATGGATAGTGGAAAGGTGGTGCGTCAAAGCCTCGTAACTCAGGTTAGCAGCCTCTTCGGGCGAGACCGGCTCAGGCCGCCGCCGGCCTCAGCTTGGCCCGCTTCGTGCGGATCGCGCGCAGCCGCTGGCTGAGGCGCGCCCACGCCCACGGCTCGAGCTCCTGATAGCGAACGGCCGACTGGCTCCTGGTCGCAGCGAGGTACTCGAACCAGGCGTCGGCTTCCTCGATCAGCAGGACCTCGTGGGCTTCTCGCTTCGATGACATCCCGGCCACCCTTTCGTCGTGCATGGCCAGAAAGGTAGGACCTGGGTCGGACGGATTCCTGCCGAAATCTCACCTGCGGCGAACGCAGATCGCCTGGAGGATGCCGATCGCGGCCAGGTTCGCGACCATCGACGAGCCGCCTGCGCTCACGAACGGGAGCGGGATGCCTGTGATCGGCGCCATCCCGATCGTCATGCCGACGTTGACGAAGATCTGCACGAGCAGGGCGAATGCGATCCCTCCGGCGACCGTGGCGAGAAAGAGGCTGCGCGCGAGCATGATCGTCTTCACCGCGCGCCAGATGACGAGGAGGTAGAGCAAGAGCAGGATCGAGACGCCGACGAAGCCGCGCTGCTCAGCGAGCGAGGCGAAGACGAAGTCCGTGGCGTGCTCGGGCAGGTAGTTGAGATTCGTCTGCGTCGCGCCGGAGACGCCGCGTCCGTCGAGCTGGCCGGCGCCGACCGCCGTCATCGACTGGCGAACGTTGTACGTCGACCCGCGCGGGTCCTCGGACGGGTTCGTGAAGCCCGTGATGCGGGCGCGCTGGTACGGCTCGAGCAGGTCGACGCCCATCGCCGGCGCGATCCAGAGGACGACCGCCGCCGCGAGTGCCGCGGCGGCGAGCAGGACGGCGAGGTGCAGCCAGCGCGTGCCCGCGATGAAGAGCGTCGCCCAGAGCACGGCAGCGTAGACGACGGCCGTGCCCACGTCGGGCTGCAGGAAGACGAGGAACATCGGCACGGTTGCCAGGCCCGCGGCGGTCAGCACGGTGCGGCCCTCGGACAGCCGCTTCGCGCGGTCGGCGAGGAAGGCGGCCAGGAAGAGGACGAGCAGAAGCTTCCCGAACTCCGAGGGCTGGAAGCGGAACGGGCCGATGTCGATCCAGCGGCGCGTGTGCCTGACCTCCTCGCCGAAGAGCGGGACGACGACCAACAGGCCGAGGAGCACGCCGAAGACGACCTGGCTGTGCCGGCGGTAGATGTCGGGATCGAGCAGCACCGCTCCGACAAGGCACAGCACGCCGACGGCGACGTACGCGGCCTGGCGCGTGACGTAGAAGTTCGGGTCGCCTTCGATGTCGTGCTTCGTGATCCCGGCGATCGCCCAGAGCCCGTACGCGACGAGCGCGCCGACGGCCGCGAGCATCGTCCAGTCGAGGTTGCGGAGGAGCGACGCGTCTCGCGCGCGCGCGCGTGTGCGCGCGGGAATCCGTTGTGTGGCGACGTAGTCGACCATCAGTCGGCCTGCTCCGCCTGCACGAACCCGGCCTTCTTGCCGAAGTGCGTCTCGAACACCTTGAGCGCAGCCGGGGCGGCCGCCTCGCCGCCGAAGCCGCCGTTCTCGATCACGGCGCAGACGACGAGCGGCTCGTCCGTGGGAGACGGCTGGAACGGCCCCCAGCCGCACCACCACGACGTGTCGAAGGTCGGCGTCCAACCGTTCCCGAGATCGACGACCCGCTCTGCGGTGCCTGTCTTGCCCGCGATCCCGATCGGGTAGTGGCCGAAGACGCCGGACGAGGTCCCGTTCGCCGCGTGCGTGGCCTCGTAGAGCCCGTCGCGGACCACCGAGAGCGCGCCCGGGTCGACGTTCAGGGGCGTGACCGGCCGCGAGAAGCGCCTGAGCACGAGCGGCCCGGTGGGCGAGTTCTTCTGCTGGGCCTGCTCGACCGACGAGACGAGATGCGGCGTGACGAGCTTGCCGCCGTTCGCGAGGAGCGAGTAGAAGCGCGCCATCTGCAGCGGCGTCACCTGGACGTCCTTCTGGCCAATCGCGAGCTGGATCGAGTCTCCCGGCTTCCAGATGCGGTCGATCTCGGCCTTGTACGTGTCGCGGCGCCACTTGATCGTCGGCACGAGCCCCGGCTCCTCCGGCCCGACGTCGACGCCGGTCGACTCGCCGAACCCGAACGTGCGTGCCCAGCGCTGCAGCGGCTGGCCGCGGTCGGCCGGTAGGTCGTAGAAGCGCTTCCCGACCTCGTAGAAGTACGTATCGCAGGACTCCGCGAGGGCGGTGCGCAGGTTCATCGACTCGTTCGCGTAGGGATTCCAGTTGCGGAAGACCTGCTTCGCGATCGTCACCTTGCCGGTGCACGGGAGCGTGTCGTACGGGGCGAGGATGTGCTCCTGCATCGCAGCCAGGGCGGTGACCGGCTTGAAGGTCGAGCCCGGCGGATAGAGGCCTGCCGTCGCGCGGTTGAGCGCTGGGTAGTTCGCGTCGTCGGCCGCGCGCTGGTCGAGCAGCTGCTCGAGGGCGTTCTTGCGCCCGGGCCCGACGAAGACGTCTGGACGGTAGGTCGGGAACGAGGCGAGCGCGCGGATCGCGCCGTCGCGGGGGTCGAGGGCGACGATTGCGCCGCCGTCCGCGGCCCAGTTGTCGTTCTCCTTGGCGAGCTCGATCCCGAACGCGAGCGCGCCCTGGGCGGCGCGCTGCAGCTTGGCATCGAGCGTCAGCCGCACCTGGTAGCCGTTGACCGGCACGTCCTGCGGCACGATCGCGCTCGTCGGCCGGCCCATCGCGTCGACCCGCAGCTGCGACTCTCCCGGCTGGCCGCGCAGGAACTTGTCGTAGGACGCCTCGATCCCGCCCTGGCCGATCCGGTCGCCGGCGCGGTAGCCGCGCCTGCCCTTCAGCTGCTCCGGGGAGATCTCGCCGACGTGGCCGAGGAGCTGCGCGGCGAGGTCGCCGTACGGATACGTGCGCAGGTAGACGTACGGGAGCGACAGGCCCGGAAACTCGCTCTGCCGTTCCATGAGGTACAGGGCCTCCGCGTTGGTGATGTCCTCCTTCACGGTGACCGGCGCCAGCGGATCATTCCGGTGCTTCTCGATCTGGGCCGTGACGTCGGCGAGCGGAACCTGGAGGATGCGGGCGAGGCGCTTGAGCTCGGCGTAGGCGCCCTTCTTGGGCAGGTCGGCCGGCCAGATGCGGACCGCCGTGCCGGCCCGGTTCTGCACGATCGCGCGGCCAAAGCGGTCGACGATGGGGCCTCGCTTCGCCTCTACGCGGAGCGTCCGCAGCTGGTTGTTCTCGGCCGCCTGCAGGTACTGCGTCCCTGACAGGACCTGCAGCGCCCAGAGGCGGAAGAAGAGCACACCGAACGCCGCGAGCACGAGGAAGCCGAGGATCCCGATGCGGAACACCATCTGCGGTGTCAGCCGGTAGGGCGCCTCGACGCGCGGGTCGGGCGGCAGGAAGCGGCCTGGCCGAAGCGGGATCGGGCGGCTAGCCAAACTCGACCTCTTGCGGCCGTCTGGGCGCCGGCGGGGCGAACAGCCGGCGGCAGAGCGCGAAGACCGGGAAGCCGAGCAGCAGGTTGAGCACGATCTCGGACGGAAGCGCCTCGACGAGCGCGACTCGGGCCGACGCGGGCTCACCGAGCATGAAGTGCAGGATCAGCGCGGCGACGGCGTAGAGCACAGTCACGGCGGCGACGGCGACGTGGGGGGCATGCGCGCGGCCGCGCCCGGTCGTCTCCCCGTAGCGGCCCGTCCAGAATCCGGCGAGCGTGAGCAGGAGCGAGCTGAAGCCAAGCGTCTGGATCAGCGCTACGTCGAGCAGCAGGCCGGCCCAGAAGCCGGCGACCGCCCCGAAGACGGCGCCGTTGAGGAGGGCGACCGCGACGAGCGTGACCAGCATCAGGTCGGGCGCCCCCCCGAAGATGCCCATCGAGCCCACGATCGTGACCTGGACGACGACCGCGAAGAAGAGCAGGACGGCGGCCTTCAGCGCGGCGAACAGCATCAGGGCGCCTCGGGCCCCGGTTCGTTGCCGACGAGGACGAGCACCGAGTCGAGGTCGGTGAAGTCGACGAACGGGACGACCTGTACATCCTGGTACGGATCGATGTCGGTCTGGCCGACGCTCGCGACGTAGCCGATCTGGATCCCCTGTGGGTAGAGCGCGGGCAGCCGACCCTGCCGGCGGCCGGCGGTGACGATCAGGTCAGACGACCTGATGCGCTTGTTCTTGTGTACACGGTCGAGGAAGAGCGCCGAGCCTTCGCCATGCCGGAGGACGCCGAGCGCTCCGGTCGACACGTCTCGCGCGCTGACCGCGCTCTCCTTGTCGGTGAGGAGCGTGACGAGCGCCTGGTCGCGCAGGACCTGCGAGACGTGGCCGACGAGGCCGTCGGCGGTGACGACGGCGTCGTAGCGGCGAATCCCGCTCGACGATCCGGCGGCGATCGTGATCCGCTGCTCGAACTCGCCTTCCGGGTTCGAGAGGACGCTCGCCGCCACGGCCCGGTCGCCGGAGAAGTCTTGCGGGAACTTCGGTCCCTGTTTGTAGCGGAGCAGCCTCACGACCTCCTCGTAGTCGCGGGCCGCGGCCGCGTTCTGGATCATCTGCTGGCGGAGGTCCTCTAGCTCCTGGCGGAGCTTCTCGTTCTCGGACTTCGCGTGGAAGAGGCCCGCGACCCAGCCGTAGGCGTCACGGAACGGACGCGCGACGCGCTGGGCGCCGATCTCGAACGGGCGCATCGCGCTGGCGGCGACGCTCTGGAAGTCGTGGAGCCCGCCGTTCGGCGACTCGCGGAAGTAGACCGTGATCATCGCCAGTGAGGTGAGGACGAGCAGCCCGACCACGAGCCGCCGTTTGAGGGGGCCTGTCGTCCGCGAGGAGTAGGAGGGGGCGACCGTCCGCCGAACCGGGGAGCCCAGCGCCGCCACCCGCACGCTGCGATTCCGTGGCACGGGCTTCCAGACTAACGAACTATGCGGCGAGGTCTAGCGGCGGTACCCATTGCGGCTGCGCGCGCGGGCCTTCGCGGCGCGGTGCATCACTTCGAGGACCTCGAGGCTGCGGCCGGAGCCCACTGCGACGCACGTGAGCGGCGACTCGGCGAGCTGCGTCGGCATCTGCGTTTCGTGGCGTAGGCGCTCGTCGAGGCCGGTGAGGAGGGCGCCCCCGCCCGCGAGGACGATGCCGCGGTCCATGATGTCGGCGGCCAGCTCCGGCGGCGTCTTGTCGAGCGTCGAGCGGATGGCGTCGATGATCTGAGCGACGGGCTCTTCGAGTGCGTGGCGGACCTCGTCGGAGGAGAGGACGACCGTCTTCGGCAGGCCGGTCAGCATGTCGCGGCCGCGGACCTCGGCCTGCACCTCTTCCTTGAGCTGGAACGCGGAGCCGACCTCGAGCTTGATCTCCTCCGCGGTCTGCTGGCCGATGAGCAGCTTGTACTCCTTCTTGATGTGGCTGACGATTGCCTCGTCCATCTCGTCGCCGCCGACTCGGAGGCTCTGGGAGACGACGATGCCGCCGAGGGAGATGACGGCGACCTCGCTCGTGCCGCCGCCGACGTCGACGATCATGTTCCCGGTCGGCTCCGAGACGGGGAGGCCGGCGCCGATCGCCGCGGCCATCGGCTCCTCGATCAGGTGCGCTTCGCGGGCGCCCGCCGAGAGGGTCGCCTCTTCGACGGCGCGCTTCTCGACGCCGGTCACGCCCGACGGGACGCAGACGACGACACGCGGGTGGGCGAAGCGGTGTTGGTGCACCTTCTGGATGAAGTGGCGGAGCATCTGCTCCGTGACGTCGAAGTCGGCGATGACGCCGTCCTTCAGCGGGCGGATGGCCGAGATCGTGCCGGGCGTGCGGCCGAGCATGCGCTTCGCCTCGACTCCGACGGCGTGCACGTCGCCGGTGCGCTGGTCGATGGCGACGACTGACGGCTCCGAGAGCACGATGCCGCGCCCGCGCACGTAGACCAGCGTG
>JBKPFP010000043.1:0-1549 GCA_046744435.1 Actinomycetota bacterium
TGACGATGACGTGGGCGCCCATGCCTTTCGCCCGCATCGAGACGCCCTTGCCGACCCAGCCGTAGCCGGCGACGACAAACCGCTTGCCCGCCAAGAGGATGTTCGTCGCCCGGACGATGCCGTCGATCGTGGACTGGCCCGTCCCGTAGCGGTTGTCGAACAGGTGCTTGGTCTTCGCCTCGTTGACCGCGATGATCGGGAAGCCGAGCGCGCCGTCGGCTTCGAGCGCCTTGAGGCGGATGACTCCGGTCGTCGTCTCCTCGGTACCGGCGATGATGTCGCCGAGCTGCTCGCGCCGGTGTGAGTGGAGCACGCCGATGACATCGGCGCCGTCGTCCATCGTCAGCTGGGGCTTGTGGTCGACCGCCGCCTCGATGTGCTGGTAGTAGGTGTCGTTGTCCTCTCCCTTGATCGCGAAGACCGAGACGTCGAACTCCTCGACCAGCGCAGCAGCCACGTCGTCCTGCGTCGAGAGCGGATTGGAGGCGCAGAGCACGACGTCCGCGCCGCCCGCCTTGAGCGTTCGCGCCAGATTGGCCGTCTCGGTCGTGACGTGGAGGCAGGCCGAGATGCGATAGCCGGAAAGCGGCTGCTCGCGCTCGAACCGCTCTCGAATCGCGGCCAGTACCGGCATCTGTCGATCGGCCCAGGCGATGCGGCGAACACCCTCGGGGGCCAGCGATAGATCCTTGACGTCGTAACGCTTGGTCGTTGCCATCAGCTCTTCCTCTCTCGGAGTCGGGAGTCTAGATCCGGTGTCCTAGGCCGCCAGCAGCCGCTCGTGCTTCCGCTGCTCCCAGTCGACCCAGTCGCTCGCGCCGACGTCGACCCGGGCCAGCCAGCTCTCGACGGCGCTGCGGAGTGCGGGCTCGCGGTGAAGCCGTGCAGCGAAAGCGACGTCGGAGAGCTCGACCGCGAACCGGCTGCGCAACCGGCGGAGCGAGCGTAGTTGGTTCAGCTCGCGCAGGCCGTAGAGGCGGTAGCCCGACGGCGATCGTTTGGGGACGACCAGACGAGCCTGCTCGAGGTAACGAAGCATGCGGGCCGACCATCCGGTCGACTGCGCCGCCGCTCCAACTGTCAGCCCGTCCATGCGGCCAACCTTAGCACAAGTGTGTCAAGGTTTGCCCTCGGCGCCGGCTCGGCCGTAGTCGTCCTCCAGCCGGACCACGTCGTCGAGATGGGGCGTCGAGACCTCGAGCATGAGCACGTTCTCGAGGGCGCGAATCCGATGCACGGTCCCGGGCCGGATCCGAAACGCCGCGCCCGGCCTGACGACCTCGGAGGTCGTCGTCTTCTCGCCGGCCGCGGCGAACTCGAGCTCGGCAACCCCCTCGAGCAGATACCACGACTCGTCCTTCTGCCGGTGGAACTGGAGCGAGAGCTGTTGGCCCGCGTTGACCGCCAGCAGCTTGCCCGCGTATTCCTCGGTCAGCGCCCAGACCAGCTCGTAGCCCCACGGCTTCTCGACGCGCTCGGGCTGGTACGAGAACTGCTCGATGCCCTTCAAGTTGGGCGAGGAGAGTCGGTCGGCCACGCGGTGATCATC
>JBKPFP010000249.1:0-9915 GCA_046744435.1 Actinomycetota bacterium
CGCCAGCCGGTTCCCCACTCGCAGATACCGGACAGCAGCAGAGAGACGTCGACGAGGTAGCTGGACGCGCCCGGGACCGGATCCCAGACGAGCATCGGCACGTTGGTCTGGTAGCCGAATGTACCGGGAGCAAGGTCTGTCCCCGGGTCGGCCAGGTTGTCGCGCATATGCAGGTTCTTGATGCTCGGCGCCGTGACCGGCGGCACCTTGTCGAACGTCTTCGTGAACGAAGGCCCGATGTTCCAGACGCCTGCGTTGCCGGCGGCGTCGAGCGCGCGGACGCGCCAGTAGTACGTGTTGTCGCGGAAGACGACCGTCGGAGCGAGCGACGTCGAGATCGTCAGCTGCGTGCAGCAGACCTTCGAGCCCACCGCGAAGTCGGACGACGAGTTGACCTCGACCTCGTACTTCGTCGCTCCCGGCACCGCGTCCCACGAGAACTGCGGGTCGAACATCTCGGTCGCGGTCATGAGGTCGGTGACCCGCGGAATCGTCGTCGAGGGCCACGTCCATGAAAACGAAGCGACCGGCGACGGCGCGCCCCTGTTCCCCTGCGAGTCGGCCGGCGTCACGTTCCAGTAGTACGTGCCCGAGGGCAGGAGGGTGAACGTGGGGACGTAGTTCGTCGCCCAGGTCTCGACCGGCTTGCCCTGGTTCTCGACGATGTTCGCCATGCCGGGATCGCTCGCCAGCGCGAAGTGGTAGCTCGCCGCGTAGGGAACTGCCGACCAGTTGAGCTTGATCGGCGAGCCCGGGAAGGCGAACGGGAAGCCGGCAGCGGGCGAGAGCGAGATCGGCGCGGCCGTCCAGTTCTTGACGAGCGAGCGCGGCGCCGTCCACGGGGACGTGTCGCCGCTCTTGGACGAAGCGCGCACGCGCCACCAGTAGGTGCCGTTCGGAAGCGTCTTCCTCAGCGTCGCGCGCGTGTTGCGCGTCGAGAAGCTGCCCTCGCCACGGCCGAGGACCGGCGCGTTGAAGTTCCGGTCAGCGGAAACCTGGAACTCATACGTCTCGGCGCCGGGGACCGGGTTCCACGCGAAACCGGGAAGCGCCTCGACAGTCGCGCCGGGGCCCGGCTCTGCGAGGACCGGCGTCGGCAGCGCCGCCTGGGCGGGAGCGGTCACGAAAAGCGCAGCACCCGCGAGCGCGGCGGTGACTGTGGCTCTGAGGACGCGATTGATGGCCATGGAATCCAGGAGCGAGTCGGCCGCTGACTCGCTTTGACCATCGCGCCGGAGGACCTAGTGGCCAATCCCTCGGATGAGGGGATTCCCCGTTTTAGGCGCTGTTCCGTCTCGACGGCGGGCCCAGTCTCGGCTCCTGCTGCGGCTCCTTGCGCTTCCTGATCCGGCGCTTGACCTCGTCCAGGAAGCGCGCCGTCTCCTCGCGGAGGTCGTCGGAGAGAAAGTCTCCGGGCGGGGTCCTCGAGCGCTTCGAGCGGGGCTTCTCGTCGCAGTCCATGATCGCAGGGGTCGTGCTCGTCCACTGAAAAGACGCCGGCGGGGGGCGGCGTCTTGCGGGCACGCCGCCGAGTTTTTCGCTCTTAGCGGGGAATCAGGCGGCGAGATCTTCTTCGTCGCCGCCGTCGGGCGGGTCCGACCCGCCCGCCGCGACGGCGACCGCGGGGACCTGCCGTAGGTCCTGGCGCCTGAGCACGAGGAGTGTCGTCGCAACCGCGAGCGCGGCAAAGCCGGCGGCCACCCAGAACGCCAGCTGGAAGCCTTGTGTGAGCGCCGACGGCGGTGCGACGCCGCTCCCGAGCAGGTTGTCCGTGCGAGTCGTCGAGACCGTGGTGAGAATCGCGAGCCCGAGCGCGCCGCCGACCTGCTGGCTCGTGTTGATCAGGCCCGACGCGAGGCCGGCCTCCTTGCCCGTCACGCCCGAGAGCGCCGCGATGGAGATGGGCACGAACGAGCAGCCGAGGCCGAAGCCCAGCAGCAGAAAGCCGGGAAAGAGATCGGACCAGTACGAGCCGTTCGGAGAGATCTGCGTGAAGTAGGCCAGGGCCACACCCACGAATAGCAGCCCAACCGCCAGCACGGGCCTGACGCCGACCCGCGTGACGAGCGCCTGCGAGATCCCGGCCACGACGACCGCGGTCAGCGCGATCGCGAGGTAGCCGACTCCGGTCTGGAGCGGCGAGTACCCGAGCACCGTCTGCGTGTACAGCGAGAGCAGGAAGAACGACCCGAAGACCATCGTCCCCAGGATGAGACCGATCCCGTTCGCGCCGGCCAGGGTTCGCCGGCGGAAGATGTTCAGGTCGATCAGCGGCCAGCGAGAACGCAGCTCAATGACGAGGGCGGCTGCGATCAGCACGGCGAAGCCGACGAAGGCGGAGATCGTCTCGAGCGAGCCCCAGCCGACCCGGGGGGCGCGCGTGAGCCCGTAGACGAGGAGCATGAGGCCGCCGGTCACGGTCACGGCTCCGGCGAGGTCGAAGTGGCGCGCCATGTCGGGCGCACGACTCTCGTTCACGACCCTCGGCACGACGAGCAACGCGGCGAGCGCGATCGGCACGTTGACGAAGAAGATCCACTCCCAGCCCGCGAACTCGGTCAGGACGCCGCCGAGCAGGACTCCGATGGCGGCGCCGGAGCCGGCGACGGCGCCGAGGACGCCGAGCGCCTTGTTCCGCTCGGATCCCTCGTCGAACGTGACCGACACGATCGAGAAGACGGAAGGCGAGAGAATCGCTCCGGCTGCACCTTGCAGCACGCGCGTCGCGATCAGAACCTCTGACGAGGTGGCGAGCCCGCAGGCAAGTGAGAAGAGGGCGAAGAGCGCGAGCCCGGTCATGAAGACCCTCCGCCTTCCGAGGGCGTCACCCAGCCGCCCGCCGAGCAGGAGGAAGCCCCCGAAGGTCAGCGCGTACCCACTGACAACCCACTGGAGCGCTCCCGTCGAGAAGTCGAGCTGCTTCTGGATCGACGGCAGCGCGACGTTCACGATCGACACGTCGAGCACGACCATCAGGTAGGCGAGGCTGAGCACAGCCAGGGCCTGCCAGCGCTTCGGATCCGGACTCGCTGTCGACATGACCGCTAGGGTCGCGGACGGCGCTGCGCGTGTCGTCACCGCGAGCGCCCAACCTCTGTTGCCGGTTACCCCCAGCCCGCTCTTGACGCTAGCCGGGCAGGATGCGCATCAGGGACGCGGCGGCGTCAGGTTCTCGCGCTACAGCGTCGGGAAATCGGTTCTGTGAGTGGAGCCAGCCGGACTCGAACCGGCGACCCCCTGCATGCCATGCAGGTGCTCTCCCAACTGAGCTATGGCCCCTGGGTCGTGTCGTAGTGTAGCCGCGAGGTCGAGAGAGTCGGCAATTCTGCCGCCGCCTGGACAGCCTTGTGCCGCCGGGAGGGTGGCTACACTGAGGCTGGAGAGAAAAGGACCAGACAGCCACTGACGTCACTCGAACAAGCACAGCGCATCGCCGGCCTCGCGGAGGAGAAGCTGGCGCAGGACATCCTCATCCTCGACATGCGGCCGGTGTGCGCGTACACGGACTTCTTCGTCGTCTGCTCGGGCCAGAACGCGCGCCAGACGAAGGCCATCCTCGACGAGGTGCGCTACGCCCTCAAGCACGACGGCCGACTCCTGCCCCACTCCGTCGACGGCGAGCAAGAGGGCACGTGGATCGTGGCCGACTACCTCGACGTCGTCCTGCACGTCTTCACGCCCGAGATGCGGGAGTTCTACCGGCTCGAAGAGCTCTGGGAGGACGTGCCCTCGATCGAGCGCGCCACCGCCTAGCGGTACAGGCCCTCTTCCTCGATCACCCGCGCGACGCCGGCGGGCACGAGGTCGCCGATCGGCTCGCCGGCGGCCACACGTTCGCGAACGTCGGTCGACGAGACCGGCGGCGAGTCCAGCGTGAAGAACCGGACCCGGTCGTCGAGCTGGGGGAACTTCGGCTGCGGGTGCCCGGCGCGCGTGCCCACCGCGAGCTTCACCCAGCGGAGCACCTCGTCAGGGTTCTTCCAGGTACCGAACGCGCCGCCCTGGTCGGCGCCGACGACGAACAGCGCGTCGCCGAATCGCCCGCCGCGCACCGTGTCCACGGTGAACGGGTGCGGGTCGAGCACGACCTCGACCGGCCGGAGCCCCTCGAACGCAGCGCGGGCCATGCGCAGGCGCGTGTCGGCGTCCGCCACGACGTCCCGGTGCCCCGGGCGCTCCTCGACGAGCACTGTGAGCTTCTCGATCGGCAGCTGCTCGAGCGCCGCCCGCGCCAGCGCCACGTGGCCGACGTGCGGCGGATCGAAGGCGCCACCGAGGAGTCCGATCAGGTCAGCTCCACGACGTCGTCGCCGATCGCCACTTCGTCTCCCGGCTTCGCCCCGGCCGCCTTCAGCGCCTCCTCGAGCTCCTTCTCGCCAGGCGGCTTGCCTGCGACACGGAAGCCGGTGTCCGTGCGCATGATCCGGTAGCCGCGCCGCTCGCGCGGCTGCGGCCGGTAGACGAGGAAGTCGGCGAGGCCCTCCTCGCGCGCCGGCAGCGGCGCTTCCGCGGGCGGGCAGAGCTCGAACAGCGCCCGGCGGAACTCCTCGATGCCCACGCCCGTCGCGCACGAGACCGCGAACACGGCCTGGACCCGCTCGTCGTCGACGTCGAAGGCCGGCGGCTCCGGCAGCAGGTCGATCTTGTTGAGGACGACGACTTGCGGCCGCTCCTCGACCCCGGCTCCGTACGCCGCGAGCTCGGCGTCGATCGCGGCGAACGCGTCGGCGGGATCCCCGGCGGCGGCGTCGATCACGTGCACGAGCAGCCGCGCCCGCTCGAGGTGCGCGAGGAACTCGTGGCCCAGCCCCACGCCGCGGCTTGCGCCCTCGATCAGCCCCGGGACGTCGGCAACGACGAGCTGCTGCCCGTCAGGCGCGTCGACGGTGCCGAGCACGGGCTCGAGCGTCGTGAACGGGTAGTCGGCCACCTTCGGCTGCGCGTTCGAGATGCGGCGCAGGAGCGAGGACTTGCCCGCGTTCGGCAGCCCGACGAGCGCCGCGTCGGCGAGCAGCTTCAGTCGGAGCTCGAGCACGGCCTCTTCCCCGGGCAAGCCGACCTCGGCGAAGCGAGGTGTCTGGCGCGTGGACGAGGCGAAGCGCCGGTTCCCGCGTCCGCCCGCGCCTCCGCGAGCGACGACGATGCGGCCGTTGGGCCGCGCCAGGTCGGCGACGAGCTCGCCGCTTTCGTCGAAGACCTGGGTCCCGGCGGGGACGCGGAGCTCGATCTCCTCGCCTGCAGCGCCGTGCTTGTTCGCGCCACGGCCGGACTGGCCGCGACCCGCGCGGAAGCGCGTCTTGCCGCGAAACGCGGAGAGGTCGCGCAGCGACTCGTCGGAGACGAGCGCGACGTGGCCGCCCGGCCCGCCATCGCCGCCGTCGGGGCCTCCCTTCGGCACGTACTTCTCGCGCCGGAAGCTGAGTGCCCCGTCGCCGCCTCGCCCGGCTTGCACCGAGATGCGGGCCCGATCGTGGAACATGCGCCCTCTAGTCTGTGACTGCGACGACTCGGCGCTCGCCGTTCGCCTGGAAGGCGACCTTGCCGTCGCGGGTGGCGAAGATCGTGTCGTCACGACCCATGCCGGCGCCCGCGCCGGCCCGGAAGCGGCTGCCGCGCTGGCGGACGATGATCATCCCGGCCTTCACTTCCTGGCCGTCGAAGATCTTCACGCCGAGACGCTGCGCGTGCGAGTCGCGCCCGTTGCGCGAGGAGCCGAGTCCTTTCTTGTGCGCCATCTAACTCTCCTCTTCCTTCTTCGGAGCCGTCTTCCTGGCGGCCGGCTTCTTGGCCGCAGGCTTCCTCGTTGCCGTCCGCTTCGGCGCCGCGGCTTTCGGCTTGTCCTCGGAAGCCGCCTCCGCCTTGGGCTTCGCCGCCGCCCGCTCGGTCTTCCGCCCGATCGACTGGATCTCGATCTCGGTCAAGCGGCTGCGGTGTCCCGTGTGGCGGCTGTAGCCGGTGCGCCGCCGGTACTTGCCGACTCGGATCTTCTCGCCGAGCACGTGCCCGACGACCTTCGCGGTCACCGTCGTCCCCTTCGGGCCGAGCTCGGCCTGGCCGTCGCCGCCGAGGAAGAGGATGGGCGGATTGAACGTCTTGCCCTCGGCTTCCCCGATGCGGTCCACGACGAGCCGGTCGCCCTCCTGGACGCGGTATTGCTTGCCACCCAGTGAGATGATTGCGTAGCTCATGGCGTGAAAACGCGGGCCGTGGCGCCCGCGGCCGCCAGTGTAGCCGAACATGCCGCTGAGCAGGGACGAATCCAGGTGGAACGCGAGCGCGGCGCTGCTCGTGTTCGCGGTCGCCCTCACCGTCTTCCACCACCTGCCGAGCTTCGCCGGCGACACGGCAGGCGACTGGGTCGACCTCGTCACCCCGTTTGCAGTCATCGGAGCCGCGGTGCTCGTGCTCGGGCGCGGCCTGCCCGTGCTCGCCCTCGTCGCCGCGATCGTCGGCGCGATCCTCTACGTGGACGGGCACGGCATCCATCTCGCTGCGAACTCGATTCGACACGAGGATCTGACCGGCGATGCGGAAGACGTGGCGCACTTCTGGGACGAGGAGTGGGGGCACATCGAGTGGCACCTCGGCCTGTTCGTCCTCGTCGCGGCCTTCTGCCTGGCCGAGCGCCGGCGTCCGGTGCGGATCGACGTCCGCGCCGGGGTGGTGGCCGCGCTCCTGCTCGGGTGGACGTTCTTCACCAGCACCGTCGAGGGCGGCACGTGGTGGCTCGAGCTCGCCGCGACCGCGGTGTTCGTGCCCTGGGCCGTTCTGGCCAGGAGGCCGCTGCTCACGACCTATGCAGCCGCGTTCGCCCTGTGCGCGCTCATGATCGGCGTCTGGGCCGTGTGGCAGGGAGGCGTGCCGCAGTTCAGCGAGGTCGACTTGCTCTGATGCGGCGCAAGCTCCGGCTGGCCGCCGCCGTGCTCGTCGTCCTGCTCGGCGCGCTTGTGATCGTCGCCATCATCGAACGTGACTGGACCAGAGCACAGCTTCGAGCGATCGCGATCCTTTCGATCACCGAGGACGTGCCCGTGCTCGCGTGGACGGCGCGCGTGGTGACGGCCGAGCCACGGGTCGAAGAGACGACGGTGGGCGGCGCCCCGTCGACTGTCGTGCGGCCCTCCGGAGCCGGCCCTTGGCCTGCGATCGTGTTCGTCAACGGTGCGACACGGCGCGGGCGCCAGCACCCGAAGGTGCAGCGCCTTGCTCGCGGTCTCGCACGGACGGGCTTCCTCGTCGTCGTGCCGGATCTACCCGGGCTGCGGCTCGGCGAGATCACGCCGGCGACGACCGCCGCGACGATCCGCGTGGCCCGGACGACGGCGGACTCGCCGGAGGCGCGCGCACGCCGAGTCGGCTTCTATGGCGTCTCCGTCGGGGCAACGCTGGCGCTCCTCGCGGCCGAGAGCCGCCCTCTCGCCGGCCGAGTCACGGTCGTCGGCGGCGAGGCGCCTTTGGTCGACCTCCGTCGCATCATCCGGCTGACGACGACCGGCGTCTACGACGGCGAGCGGTACGAGACGGATCCGTACGCCTCCCTCGCGGTCGCACGCTCGCTCGCCGCCGGCCTTGCCCTCGGGCCGCAGCGGTCGCGGCTCCTCGCCGACCTCGAGTCCGTCGACGACGACGACCCCGCACCCCTCGCGCGGCTGCGCCCTGACGAGTACCGCGGTACAGCGGCGGCGCTGCTTCGACTCTTGAAGAACCGGGACCCGCGCCGCTTCGCCGGGCTCTACGCTCGCCTGCCGACCCGACAGCAGGCGGCGATCAGAGCGCTGTCTCCGCTTGACGGTGCCGACCGGCTCCGCATGCCGGTCGAGCTCGTGACCGCGCCCCACGACAAGTACTTCCCGCCGGCGGAGTCACACGCCCTGGCCCGTGCCGCGCCCGACGTGCGGGTGACGACGACGTCGACGCTCGAGCACGCCGTGCCTAAGATCTCGCTCGGCGACATCGCAGATCTGGGCCGCTTCGACGGCTTCATGATCCGCTACCTACGGCTCGCTTCGCGTTAGCCGCCTCGCAGGAGTGGCAACAGCTCCGCGGGATAGAGACTCTCACCGCCGCTGCCGAACGAGTCCGTTGCCTTCCAGGCGATCCTGTGGACAAGCAAGGTGCCGCTCGGCGCCGTCTCCGCGCTGTCCCATGCATCGAGTTCGTAGAACCGCTCGTCTCGGAAGCTCGACTCGTAGACGAGGGCAATCTCGTGGGCGGGCACGCCTTCGTATGTGAAGACGTTCTCGATCGTGGCGACGAGGTCCCCGACCTCGATCTCCGCCTTGAGCTCTTCGAGCAGTTCGCGACGCACGGTGTCGGCGCCTTTCTCCCCGAACTCGATCGTGCCGCCGAGCAGGCGGAAGAACGTCTCGTCCTCCACCTCGTCGCGGCCCTGCTCGACGAGAATCCTGTCGCCGCGGCGGATCAGGGCCAGCGCCTGCGGCCGGATCATGGCGGGGCTACGCAGATTCGTCCGCAGACGGCTTCGTCGCGGCCGGCTTCTTGCGCCGGTTGCGGCCGCCGCGACTCCCGCGGCGGGTGCGTTTCTTCTTCACCGGCTGCTCGCCGTCCGCGGTGGCCGGCGCGGTCACGCTGTCTGCGCTCGCTCCGTCATCGACGCCCAGCTCGGGCGCCGGGACGTGGATCGTCGCCACCGGCGCCGGGGTTGCCTCGGCCTCCCCGCCGTTCGAGGCTGCCGCCGCGGCCGCCGTCTTCTTCTTTCGGCCCCGTCCGCCTCGTGAGCCCCGTCGCGTCTTGCGCTTCGGCTTCTGCTCGGCGGCGGGCTCCTCGGCTGGGCCTTCGGTGTCTGACACCGGCTCGGTGTCTGACACCGGCTCTTCGGCGGCCTTCGGCTTCGGCTTCGCCTTGGGCTTGGGCGGTGCAGGCTTCTCCTCGGCAGCCGGCTTCCTCCGCGGCGCGCGAGTCGGCTTCTCGGCCTCAGCCTCGGCGGTGATCGGCGTGTAGGCCGTCCCCGCGGGCGGCTGGACGAGCGACGCGTACGCCGTGCCGTCGAGCACGCGGTCGATCCGCACCTTCATCTTCTTGCCGACGAGCTTGGCCGCGTGTGCGACCGAGACCGTGAGCCCGTCGTGCTTCGCGGTCGCCGCGTCGACGTCGTGCAATCCGACCTCGACGAGCTCGACGCGCAGCTCCTGCCCCTCGATGAGCGGCGCCGGCGGTGCCAGGTCGGCCAGCTTGCCCTCGGCGAGCACCTTGAAGTGGTCGAGCCCGACCCCGGCCTTGCGCTCGATGAAGAAGCGCCGCTTCGCGAGCTCCTCGAGCGCGACCAGCATCGAAGCCCCAGGCCCGATCACGTGCTCGGCGACGTGCTCCTCGAGCTCGACCCGGAACGCCTCCACGCCACGCTTCGACGCGACCGCGAGCGCGCGCAAGCGGCGCTCGGCATCCATCGCGGCCGACTGCACCGAGAGGACGATGCCATCGCCGTGACAGGTCGGGCACTTGCCGGTCAGGATCTCGCGCGGCCCTTCGGTCACGTTCTGCCGCGTCATCTCGACGAGCCCGAGCGGCGAGATCTCGACGACGTACGTCTTCGTCCGGTCGCGCTCGAGCTCCTTCTTCAGCGCCTCCTCGACGGTCTCCCGGTTCTTCGGGTTCGCCATGTCGATGAAGTCGATGACGATGATGCCGCCGATGTCGCGCAGCCGGAGCTGGTGCACGACCTCCTTGACGGCCTCGAGGTTGTTCTTGGTGATCGTGTCCTCGAGCCTGGCCCCCGACGAGCGCGAGCGCGAGCCGACGAAACGGCCAGTGTTCACGTCGATGACGGTGAACGCCTCCGCGTAGTCGAAGACGAGGTAGCCGCCCGACGGCAGGTCGACGCGGCGCGAGAGCGTCGAGCGGATCTCGGCGTCGACGCCGTGCGCCTCGAACAGCGGCTGCTTCTGGCGGTAGCGC
>JBKPFP010000005.1:0-2537 GCA_046744435.1 Actinomycetota bacterium
GGCCTGATGGCGAATCCGAAGGGCGAGATCATCGAGCGCCCGATCCAGGCCAACTTCATGGAGGGCCTGTCGGTGCTCGAGTACTTCATCTCGACCCACGGCGCCCGCAAGGGCCTCGCCGACACGGCGCTGCGCACGGCCGACTCGGGCTACCTCACGCGGCGGCTGGTCGACGTCGCGCAGGACGTGATCATCCGCGAGGAGGACTGCAAGACGAAGGACTTCATCGAGCTGCCGATCCTCCTGCCGGATGGCCTGAACAAGAGCGTCATGGCGCGCGTCCTCGCGGCGGACGTCATGAAGCCACTAGCGTCCGGGAAGCCGGGCAAGACGAAGCTCGCCGAGAGGGGCGACGTCATCACCGCCGCGCTGCTCGAGGAGATCATCGACGGGCTCGGCGACGACGTAGCCCGCGAGACGACGATCCCGGTCCGCTCGGTGCTGAAGTGCCGCAGCGAGTTCGGCGTGTGCCGCGCCTGCTACGGCATCTTCCTCGCCACCGGCGGCATGACCGAGATCGGCGACGCGGTCGGCATCATCGCCGCGCAGTCGATCGGCGAGCCGGGCACGCAGCTGACGATGCGCACGTTCCACACGGGCGGAGTCGCCGGCGCCGACATCACACACGGTCTCCCGCGCGTCGTCGAGATCTTCGAAGCGCGGAACCCGAAGGGCGCGGCGAAGCTGGCCGAGGTCGCGGGTCTGATCGACGTCGAGCAGACCGAGCGGGGCCCGAAGGTGACGATCGTCCCCGACGGCACGGACGACGAGGGTGAGCCGCTCGAGCCGGTCTCGTACCAGCTCCCGCGGCGCACGCGGCTGCTCGTGACCAAGGGTCAGCACGTCGAGCCGGGCGATCCGCTCCACGAGGGCTCGCGCGCGCCGGCCGAGCTGCTCGCGCTCCACGCGGAGGCGGGGAAGGGCTCGACGCCGACGGAGCTGTACCTGGTGTCCGAGGTGCGGCGCGTCTACAAGTCCCAGGGCGTCGACATCCACGACAAGCACATCGAGCTGATCGTGCGGCAGATGCTGAAGAAGGTGCGCGTCGAGAACGCCGGCGACACCGAGCTTCTGCCCGGCCAGCTCGTTGACAAGGTCGTGCTCGAGAAGGAGAACGCGCGCGTCAAGAAGGAGAAGAAGGAGCAAGCGACGTTCGAGCCGCTGATCCTCGGGATCACGAAGGCGTCGCTCGCGACGGAGTCGTTCCTCTCGGCCGCGTCCTTCCAGGAGACGACCAAGGTGCTGACCGACGCCTCGATCGAGGGCAAGGTCGACAACCTGCTCGGGCTGAAGGAGAACGTGATCATCGGCAAGCTGATCCCGGCTGCGACCGGGCTGAAGCGCTACCGGCAGGTCGACATCGGCCCGTCCGAGAAGGTGCCGAAGGAGACCTACGAGCGGGCGGCGCTGCTCGCCGCGCTCGAGGAGATCGGCTCCGACGGCGGCGAGAGTCTCTCGCTCCAGGAGCTCGGCATCGACTTCGGCGGCGAGCCGCAGACGAACGGCGGCGACGGCAAGCCGCCGCACGAGTCCGGCGAGGCCGAGGAAGTGCCGGAAGTCGACTCTCCGCTCGACGAATAGGAAAACGGGGGAACCCATGGTTCCCCCGTTAGCCCCCTCCTCCAGAGCGTTAGCTCGCTTCGGCGCGTTTCAGGAGTCGGCGGCTCGCTGGATGATGCGACCGTCTGCCTCTCCGTAGTAAGCCTCCTGCCGGGCAAAGCCCGGCTCCGGCAGCGGTTGTCTCTCGACCTAGCTCGCGGTGTTTTCGCTCGGCTCCGGGTCCTCCGGGGGCGGGACCGCCTTCGGCTTCAGCGTGGCCGCCACGACCTGGCTCTTGCCCTTCTCCTTCGCACCGTACAACGCGTTGTCCGCGCGCTGGAAGAACGCGATCGAGTCGTCGTCCGGGCGCAGCTCCGCGACTCCGGCTGAGATGCGCAACGGGCCCGCTTCGCCGACCGGGCGCGCCGAGACCGCCTTCTGCAGCCGGCCGTAGAGCTGGTCGGCGTCCGCGAGCCGCGACTCCGGGAGGATGACGGCGAACTCGTCGCCGCCGACTCGGCACGCGATGTCCGCTGAGCGCACGACCTCCCGCACCCGCTCGGCCGCCTCGGCCAGCACCGCGTCGCCGGCCAGGTGGCCGATGTGGTCGTTGATCGCCTTGAAGTCGTCGAGGTCGAAGATGATGAGGGCCAGGTTGCGCTGGTAGCGGTGCGCGCGCGCGACCTCCCGCACGAGCGTCTCGTGGAAGTAACGCCGGTTGTGCAGGCCGGTCAAGGCGTCGAGATCGGCCAGCTGCCGCGCCTCCCGGAAGCGCCGCGCGTTCTCGACTGCCGGCCCGGCGCGGAGGGCGAGCTCCTCCAGCTCCCGCACCTCGTGCTCGCCGAAACGGTGCTTGGCTGACCGTGTGAAGATCGTCAGGAGCCCGAGCGCAGCATTCTCGCCCGGAAGCGGTACCGCGATCCCGGCCCGAATCGGCTCCTCGGCGCCGTGCTCGCCGTCCGAGTACTCGTAGGAGACCGAGATCGCGCGCGCCTCGC
>JBKPFP010000472.1:0-6900 GCA_046744435.1 Actinomycetota bacterium
GCCGAGGCGGGCTGGGACCCGACCTACGGCGCCCGCCCGCTGAAGCGCGCGATCCAGCGCCTCGTCGAGAACCCGCTCGCGCTGCGGCTGCTAGAGGGCGAGTTCGAGGAGGGCGACACGGTGCGGGTCGACTTGACGCACGGCGAGCTCGTGTTCACGAAGGCACAGGCAGCCGAGCCCGCGGCTGCGTAGGCCGATGGAAAGCGTCGTCGCGCTCGCAGGAGGAATCCTCCTCGTGCTGGGCATCGGCGGCGGGATCAAGCTGGACTCGAGGCTCGTGAGGCTCGACAGCCCCGTGCCGCAGGGAGACCGGGCTGCGGCGGTGCTGCTCGGCTTCGTCCTCGTCGGTTTGGCGGCAGTCCTCGCGGCGGACCTGGGCGACGGAGCGCTCTGGACCGCACTCGGCCTGGGCGCGGCCCTCGCGCTCGCGTACGCCGTGTTCATCTGGCGCAGCCGCTAGCGGCCCGAGGGACCCGGGGGCGGGTCGCCCGCGTAATCTCCTGCTCGGCGAGGAAGAAGGCGACGATGGCTGGGAGGATGAGTCCTGAGGAGCGGCGGGCCCTGAGGGCTCAATGGGCTCGCAACAAGCTGGAGCACGAGGCGCTGTATGAGCGCTTCAAGGCACGCTGGCGAGCAGAGGAAGATCGTCGCGAGCGCCGCCGCCGGCTCATTCGTCGGTTCTTTCTCTTTCGCCGAGCGGCCTAGAGGCGAATCGTCCTGACGGCGACTTCGCAACAATCGGGCCGTGGACACCATCGTCGCGCCTGCCGAGGTCGAGGTTCGAGACCCTGCATCCACAGACGACCCGGAGCACGATCGGCCCTGGGTCGTCATCGTCTGGAACGACCCGATCAACCTCATGTCGTACGTCACATTGGTCTTCCAGAAGCTCTTCGGGTTCAACCTCGAGAAGGCGACTCAGCTGATGCTCCAGGTGCACCACGAGGGCAAGGCGGTCGTCTCGAGCGGGAATCGCGAGAAGTCGGAGCTCGACGTCGCCCGGCTGCACGCACATGGCCTCTGGGCGACGATGCAGAAGGACTAGGTGTTTCTTCAACGGCAGATCGAGCGAGACCCGGCCGGCGGTGTGCGCCTGAACTTCCGGGAGCAGGAGGTGCTTCTCGTGCAGGAGCTCCTCCGCGAGGTCGAGTGGCTGCTCGAAGACCCCGACGATCCGGCCGTGCGCCGACTCTTCCCGCCCGCTCATACGGATCCCGAGAGCGAAGAGCAATACCGCTCGCTCGTCCGTGACCAGCTCGTCTCCGGGCGCGCGAAGGCGCTCGCGACCATGCGCGACACTCTTGCTCAGGAGACCCTCAGCTCCGACGAGGCCGACGCCTGGCTGCGTACGCTCAACGACCTGAGGCTCGTGCTCGGCACGCGGCTCGATGTGACCGAGGACACCGACTTCGAGAACATCGACCCACACGAGCCGCGCGGACGAGACCTGGCCGTGTACGCGTACCTCTCGTGGCTGCAGGAACAGCTCGTCGAGGCGCTGGCCTTCGAGCCGCCGGCCCACCCGTGAGCCGGGCGGCCGGCTCGCCCGTGGAACCCCAGGCGTCGCGCGAGAGTCGCACCGTCGGACAGCTCGTCGCCGACGCGATCCGCCTCTACGGACAGCGGTTCTTCCGTTCTCTCGCGCTCGGCGTGCCGCCCGCGATCCTCGCGCTCGTCGCGAGCGGCCGGTCCTACGGCCAGTGGGTGGCGATCACGGCCACGCTCGGCGGGGTGCTGCTGTCCCTGTCGTACGTCGGCGCCGCGGCCCTGGCTGCGGACGTCCGGCTCCACCGGCGGGACCTTCGCGCCGTCGTCGCGGGCGTCGTCGTCTTCGCCCCGGTTCCGTTCCTGCTCTTCTTCTTCGTGCTTCCGGCGCTCATGTGGCTCGCGCTCATCGGGCTCGTCGTGCCGGTGATCGTGATCGAGCGCCTGCCGCTCCGGGCCGCCCTCCGGCGCGCCGTGGAGCTCGGGCGCGCCGACTACGTCCATGCGCTCGGCTCGCTCGCCACGCTCGTGATCGTCGCCTTCCTCAGCGTGGCGACCCTGCTCTTCCTGATCAGGGAGACCGGCGAGCAGCCGATCCGCGTCGCGGCCTTCCTCTCGACCGCGGTCGTCTCGCCGCTCGTCCTCCTCGGCGCCGCTCTCCTTTACTTCGACCAGGCCGCGCGCCACCATGCACGGCATGGCGGAGCTATACCACGGCGGTAGTCGCGGGCTCCAGGACCGCTTCGACACGCGGCGCATCGCCGATCGCCTCGAGGAGAAGACCGTCCGCGACTACATCGACGACGACGACCGCGCGTTCATCGAGGCGCGGGACATGTTCTTCATCGCCACCGCGGACGCCGACGGGAAGCCGCAATCGTCCTACAAGGGCGGCGACCAGGGCTTCGTCCGCGTGCTCGACGAGCGGACGATCGCGTTTCCGAACTACGACGGCAACGGCATGTACCTGACGATGGGGAACGTGGCCGTCAACCCGCGGGTCGGGCTGCTCTTCATCGACTTCGAGGGCCGCAAGCGGATGCGCCTGAACGGCGTCGCGTCGATCGACGAGCGCGACCCGCTGCTGGCGGAGTACCCCGAGGCGCAGTTCATCGTCCGCGTGCGCGCGACCGAGGTCTTCCCGAACTGCCCGCGCTACATCCACGAGTACGAGCTCGTGCAACGCTCGCGCTTCGTGCCGAAGGCCGACTGCGAGACGCCGGTGCCGGCTTGGAAGACGCGCGAGTGGTCGCACGACGCACTGCCCGCCGACGATCCCGCCTACGACTCTTCGCGCGAAGTCTTAGAGCGTTAGAGTCGGCGCATGCCGACTTACATCATGCTCACGACCCTGACGGCTCAGGGCGTCCAGACGCTGAAGTCGAATCCCGACCGCCTGAAGGAGGTCAACCGCGACGTCGAGGAGCTCGGCGCCAAGGTGCTCCACCAGTGGGCGACGCTCGGCCCCTTCGACTTCGTCAACGTCGTCGAGGCCCCCGACGCGGCCACGATCGCCCGTGTCTCGGTCGCCCTCGGCGCTCGCGGCAGCGCGAAGCTCGAGACACTGACGGCACTCGAGATCGACGACTTGCTGGCCGCACTCAGCTAGCGAACTCGGCGCGCAGCTCCGCAAGGAACCGTTCGGCCGGGGCGCTGAGCTGGATCTCGCGGGCTCGCACGACCGAGATCAGCCGCCGGACCCGCCAGCGCGGCACGTCGAGCACGGCTAGGGCGCCGGAGCTCAGCTCGAGATCGAGCGCGAAACGACTGATCGCGGCGATGCCGGCGCCCCGTGCGACCGTGCGCTTGACGGCTTCCCACGAGGGTAGCTCGAGGGAGCGGGCGCTGTGCAATCCGGCCTCCCAGCGGGCGGCCTCCACCGCCGCACGGGTTGCCGATCCCTCCTCCCGGTAGATCCAGGTCTGCTCGGCGAGATCTCGCGGCGACAGACGCCGGTTCCCCAGCGACGGTGGGCCGACGAGGACGATCTCGTCCTCGACGAGCGGCTCGTCCTCCAGCTCCGGGGGGACGACGAGCCCGCCGATGACACCGAGCTCGACGGTGTGGGCCCGGACCAGCTCGAGGGCGCCTGCCGACGTGGACAACTCGAAGGAGATCTCGACACCTGGATGCCGATCGTGGAAGCGTGCCAGGACGTCCGGAAGCAGGTAGGTGCCGGGAATCCCGGAGGCGGCGAAGGCAAGCGTGCCCAGTTGGCCGTCGGGGCCGCCCTGCAGAGCGCGACGAGCGTTTGCCATCAGGGCCTCCGCCCGGAGAACGTGCTCGGCGAGCAGCTCGCCGGCCGGGGTGAGCCGCGCGCCTCGACGGCTCCGCTCGACGAGCGTCGACCCGAGCTCGGCCTCGAGCGAGGCGACGTGCTTCGAGACGGCCGGCTGGCTGATGAAGAGCTCGCCGGCGGCTGCCGTGAACGAACCCAGGCGAGCAACCGCGGCAAAGGCCCGATATCTCGCATCGAGCATGAACAGAAATTATGAAGACTCCAAGGAAGATGTATTGGAGTTATTGCTGCTAGTCGTGCAGATTTCTCCCGTAACACGTCTTGAGAGGGGAAGGACTTATGCGCAAACTGCCACTCGCGGTTGGCTCGCTTGCGGGCGCCGCCCTCGTCGCGGGACTGATTCTCGCCACGGCGAGCGCGCATACTCACGGCGTGCCCGCCGGAACGATTTGGGTCACCGAGCGGACGATCGGGGGACAGAGCACGGTCGCGGCGATCGACTCGCGCTCGGGTGACGAGCGCGGAATTGTGTCGGTCGGCGACAACCCGATCGGCGTGACCGTGCCTCGCGGCACCCGCAAGGCATACTCGGCCGACGAGAACGCAAACCGGATGTCCGTCATCGACGAGGGCTCGGTGACCCTCGTCCGCACGATCGACATGGGCCCGGGCTCGCGGCCGCACCACCTGATGGCGAGCCGCAACGGCCGCCGCATCTACGTCGGCGAGTATGGGACGAACAAGGTGGGCGTCGTCGACACGCGCCTCGACCTGAACGTCGTCGACTTTCCGGCGAGCGACATCGCCGGCGCGAAGACGCACGCCGTGTGGATCACGCCGAACGAGAAGTGGCTTTATGCCGCGAACGAAGGGCCCGTGCAAGCCGGGCCGGGTACGTTCTCGAAGCTCAATGCGCGCACGGGGCAGCTGCTCTGGGAGCAGACGGTCGGGAACCGGCCGAGCGAGGTGCTCGTCAGTCGTGGGCGGGCGTACGTCTCCGTGCGCAACGACAACGTGATCCGCGTCTACGACGTCAGGCACGGTCGGCACGACCTCATCGGGGAGGCCGACGCGGACTTCATGCCCGACACGCTCTCGCTGACGAACGACAAGCGGACGCTGATCGTCGGCCTGCGCGGGACGCCCGCACGAATGGCCTTCATCGACACGCGCACGCTGGACACGGAGTACCTGTCGCTGCGGGGCGTGACGACGGGCCACCAGTGGCTTACACGCAACAGCTGCTTCACGTTCATCGCCCTGGAGGGGTCACCGGGGCCGCCGCCGACCAGCGGCCAGATCGCAGTCGTCGACAACCGCTCGAGGGAGCTCGTCACGACGTACCCGTATCCGAACGGGAAGCCGAGGCCCCACGGCGTCTTCTACGCGCCGCAGGTGCCCGACGAGTAAGAGGGTGGGCTGAGGGGTCGGCCTTCCGCCGGCCCCTCAGTCCTGCACGCACGAGAGCACGGCGTCCCAGGCGAGCTCGGAGGCGACGACGCCGAGGTTCATCGGCGGGAGCGCGAGATTCTCGACCTCGGCCGTCGTCACGGCATAGAGAACGTCGCCGTCGAAGAGCGCGTGGAACGGCTGGATCGCCCGTGCCATGGACGTGTGCACCTGGATGCCCAGCTGCCGGAGCTCCCGGCGATCGAGCCGCTGGTTGGTCACAACGACGGTCAGGGTCGTGTTCCCGGGCGCAGTCGACGGCAGTCGCTCCTCGAGCCCTTCGACCAGGCGGGCTCGCCCGCCAGTCTGGCTGTCGAGGTGGCCGCGGACGACGTTGCCGTCGCGGTCGACGATCGCCCCGACGGCATTGACGACGGTGAAGACCGCGACCTTCGTCGGGCCGACCTGGCGGAAGGCGCCGCCCTGCCCGCCCGGCTCGCTCAGCTCGAAGCCGAATGTCTTGCCGACGGTCGCCGAGCGGCCCGCGCCCCGAGCCCCGAGTGGAAAGACGCCTTCCCGCGCCGCGCGGAGAGCCGCGCGCCCTAGCCTCGCGTCAGGGTAGATCGCGTTCTCGCGCGGCCCGAAGTCGTACACGATCGCGCCGCTGACGAGCTCGACCTCGGTGAAGCCGACCGTGTAGCCGCGCATGGCCATCAGCTCGGCGGCGACGCCGCACGTGGCCTCGAGCCCGTAGAGAGAACCGCCGGCGAGGCAGATCGCGTGCGTCCAGTCGTAGTCGCCGAGCGTGCCCGGCGAGCCGCCGCGAATGTCCGTCGCGCACGCCGCACCGCCAGGCGGAAGGTGGAAGACCGTGCAACCGGTGGGCCCCTCGTCGTACTCGCCGATGCCGATGCGCAGACCGGGGAAGTCGAATCGGAGCTCCGGCTCGTCGAAGTCGGTCCGCGGAACCAGCTCGGTGGTGTCGTTCGCCAGCGTCACGCGGCGCCGATTCTTCCGTACGCGACCGCGACCTCGGCGGCGAGGCGTGCGTTGGCGGCGACCAGCTCCCGGTTGACCGCGAGCGTGCGGCCGCCGCTCAGCTCGTGCAGGCGGCCGAGCACGAACGGCGTGACCGCTGGGCCTCGCAGCCCCTGCTCCTCCGCTTCGCCGAGCGCCTGCTCGATCAGCGGCTCGACATCGTCGAGGCCGTTGTCCGGCGGACGCGCGAGGAGGAGCGCCGAATGGCGCCCGAGCGCCCAGTGGGAGCGGGCGATCCGCGCTGCCTCCTCCGCCGACTCGACGCGGGCCGAGATCGGCGGGCCGCCTCGAGCCGCATAGAAGAGCGGCAGCTCGTCCGTCTGGAAGCCGAGCACGGGAATGCCGAGCGTCTCGAGCAGTTCGGCCGTGGCCGGCACGTCCAGCAGGGACTTGACGCCCGAGGAGACGACGAGCGCCTCGGTGCGCGTGAGCTCGCCGAGGTCGGCGGAGACGTCGTAGCGAGCGCCCCGGTGGACGCCGCCGATGCCGCCGGTCGCCATGAAGCCGATCCCCGCCACCCGGCACGCGGCGAGAGTGCCGCCCGCGGTCGTCGCGCCGACCACCTGCTGCTCGGCGCAGGCCGCCAGGTCGCGCGGGCCCGCTTTGCGGGCGTCGGGCGTGAAGAGCTCGAGCTCGTCCGCCGAGAGCCCGACCCGAACCGCCCCGCCGAGGACGCCGACGGTCGCGGGCACGGCACCAGCCTCGCGAACGGCGCGCTCGCTCTCGAGCCCCACGGCCACGCCCTCTCC
>JBKPFP010000290.1:0-2462 GCA_046744435.1 Actinomycetota bacterium
TGACCCCGGCCGACACGGCCAACCACATCGACAAGTGGAAGTTCACGGTGCCCTTCGTCTGCGGCTGCACGAATCTCGGCGAGGCCCTGCGCCGCATCGCCGAGGGCGCGGCGATGATCCGCACCAAGGGCGAGGCCGGCACCGGGGACATCGTCAACGCCGTCACGCACATGCGGGCGGTCTTCGGCGCGATCCGCAAGCTCGGCGCGATGGACTCCGACGAGCTCTACTCCGAGGCGAAGGAGCTGCGCGCGCCGGTCGAGCTCGTTCGCTGGGTGGCGGAGAACGGGAAGCTGCCCGTCGTCACGTTCACGGCGGGCGGGATCGCGACGCCCGCGGACGCGGCGCTCTGCATGCAGCTCGGCGCGGACGGCGTCTTCGTCGGCTCGGGGATCTTCAAGTCGTCGAACCCGTCCGAGCGCGCGAAGGCGATCGTCGAGGCGACGACGCATTTCCGCGACGGCGAGGTGCTCGCACGCGTGTCGCGGGGCCTCGGCGACGCGATGAGCGGCCTCTCGGCCGCGGGCCTGGCGCCCGAAGAGCTGCTGGAAACTCGCGGCTGGTAAACGCGCCGCAGCGGCCGGCCGCCTCTACACAAACTCTTTACGGGGTCTGACCCCGTTAACGCCCGCCGCGATCGAAACCCGCGGCCAAGCAGGTAGTTCTCTCGCGGGGATTCTTTAAAGGGTCTGACCCCGTAAAGGAGGAGTCGTCCTTTGCCGTTGTCACGCTTCCCGCGTGACTGCGGCTCGCGTGCGGGCGCTGCTCCCGGCCACCGCGTTCCGGGCGGGCTGGAGCAGCAGCGCGTTCCTCTTCTACTTCGGGACGACAGTTGTCGTCATCGCGCTGCTCTTCCTGATCGACACGGGCAACGGGACAGGCGACGACTTCGGCCTCTTCGGCTGGGCGACGCTCGCTCTCGCGGTCACAGCCGCGACGGCTGCCTTCCTGCACCGCGCGCGCCATGCCGTGCTCGCCGGCCTCGCCGCGTTCGTCGGCCTGATCGTGTTCGGCGTGTGGGTCGGCGCCTTCCTCGGCTGGGTCGGTTGGTTGCCCGAAGAGCCGGAGGGCTTGCTCGGAGGATTCGACTGGAGCTTTCTCGTAATCGAGATCCTCGTCGTCGCGGCGGGCTTCTTCGCGCTGCGGATCTTTCAATTCCCGCTTCTCGTCCTGCCGGTCGCGCTCGTGCTCTGGTTCGCGTTCGCCGACAACCTCTCCGCCCTCTTCTCGGCCGGCCTCGACGGGCAGGCCGCGCTCTCCGCCTTCGTCGGCCTGCTCCTCGTCGCCGCGGGGGTCTGGCTCGACCGCTCAGGCCGCGCCGCCCCGTACGGCTTCTGGCTGCACGTCGTCGGCGGGTTGGCTATCGGAGGCGGCCTGCTCGAGTTACTGGATCACGGCGCCTGGCGCTGGATCCTCCTCGGCGTCGTGGCGCTCGCGTTCATCGCCGCCGCGCGGCTCCTCGCGCGCTCGAGCTACGCGGTGCTCGGGGCGGTCGGCGTCCTCATCGTCGGCGGCCACTTCATCGAGGAGTGGTGGAACATCCCGGCGCCGTTCCCGTACTTCTTCTTCCCGCTCTACCTCTTCTATCCGGAGGAAGAGGGCGGCGGCGGCCCGCAGTGGCAGGGGTTCCTCGCCTACATCGTGCTCGGCCTGATCCTTGTCGCGCTCGGCTTCTTGCTCGAGCGCGGGCTCCCGCGCCCCCGGCGCGCCGCGTAACTCTCCGTAACATTTGCGGCATGAAAATCGGTGTCCTGGCCGTCCAGGGGAACTTCCGCGAGCACGCGGCGATGCTGCGTCGGCTCGGAGCCGACGTCGTCGAGGTGCGCAAGCCGGAGCAGCTCGACGAAGTCGACGGGCTCGTCATCCCGGGCGGCGAGTCGACCGCGATCGGGCGCCTCGTCCGTCTGTACGGGATCGAGGAGGCGCTCAGGCGCTTCGACCGGCCCGTGTTCGGCACCTGCGCGGGGATGATCCTGCTCGACCGCGAGCATCTGGGCCTGGTCGACGTCGAGGTCGAGCGCAACGCATACGGCCGTCAGGTCGCGAGCTTCGAGGCCGATCTCGACCTCGGCGGAGAGCGCCCGCTGCGCGGCGTGTTCATTCGCGCGCCCCGCATCGAGGCTGCCGGCCACGACGTGGAGGTCCTCGCCGAGCTCGACGGCGCGCCGGTCTTGATCCGGCAGGGCCGCTACCTGCTCGCTACCTTCCACCCCGAGCTGACGGACGACACGCGCGTCCACGAGCTCTTTCTCGAAGCCGTCAAGGAGGCGATGAGTGTCCGGGCATAGCAAGTGGTCGTCGATCAAGCACAAGAAGGGCGTCGCCGACGCGAGGCGCGGCAAGCTCTTCTCGAAGCTCTCGCGGGCGATCATCGTCGCCGCGCGCGAGGGTGGGGCCGATCCGGCCGGGAACCTCGCGCTGCAGAACGCGATCGAGAAGGCGCGCTCGTACTCGGTGCCGAA
>JBKPFP010000132.1:0-3409 GCA_046744435.1 Actinomycetota bacterium
GTCTGGGATCCCGCAGCGCGGGAAGAAGCGCGTGAAGATCTGCGAGCGGGCCGAGTGGAGGCCGGTGTTCACGCTCTCGACGAACGGCGAGCTCGCGGAGAGCGCGAGCAGGTCGGGCAGGTAGGCGCGCAGCGCGTCGCAAACCTGCACCGCCCGGTCCGGGCCCTTGATCGCGACGTGGACGTGCAGGCCGAAGCTGTTGTTGCGCCAGACGACGTAGCGGAGGATCTCGTCGTTGCGCCTGTAGTGCGGCGTGTCGATGATCCGCTGCTCCTGCCACGGGCTCCAGGGATGCGTACCGGTCGCGCCGAGCACGACGCCGAGCCTCTCGGCCAGCGCCCGCAGCTGCGCGCGGCGCTCCGGGATCCGCGCTGCGGCCTCGGCGAAGGTCTCGGAGCGGCCCGTGCGGATCTCGACCTCGGACGCGATCAGCTCGCCCACGAGGTGCGGCTCGAGCTCCGTCCCCGCGGCCTCGGCCTGCAGGTCCTCGAAACGGTTCGTCAGGGACAGCGTGGCCGGGTCGAGGATCGCGAACTCCTCCTCGACGGCGACCGTGAAGTCTTGCGCCCCCTCGTACAGCTCCCGCGCCTGGCGCAGCTGCTCGTCGGGGCTCAGGCGCTGGGCCTCAGCCACCCCGGAAATCTATTGGAACGGCTCCAGCAGGCGTTTCGAGACACCCGCCCAGCTCCAGCGCTCGACCGCCGCCCGGCGGGCGGCCTCGCTCAGCTCGGCACGGTCCCCGCGTGGGAGGGCGAGCATGCGCGCGAGCTTGTCGGCCAGGTCGGCCGCGTTGCCTGTCTCGAAGCCGGCGAGATGGGCGTACCGCGGCGGATACTCGGCCTCGAGGCCGGCGGCGATCTCGGCCAGCCCGGAGTGGCGCGCCACGAGCGGGAGCGAGCCGCCGGCGGCGGCTTCGGCGGCGACCATGCCGAAGGCCTCCGGGAAGATCGACGGCACGACGGTCACGTCGGCGAGCGGAATGAGGTTGACGAGGTGACGGTGCTCGAAGGGGCCCGTGAAGAGCGTCCGCTCGGGGGCGAGGCGCTCGAGCTCGGTGCGGTAGTCGCCGAAGCCGACCACGACCGTGCGCGCGTCGAGGCCGCGCAGAGCCTCGCACCAGACGTGGACGCCCTTGTTGTAGAGCAGCTTGCCGAAGTAGAGCACCGTCGGCTCGTCGCCGGCGAGGAACTCGGCGAGGCGCTCGGCGTTGCCCTCGTCGGGGAGCCGCTCGTTCGCGTTGCCGGGGTTCGGCGGGTCGGCTCGGCACTCGACGAGCAGGCGGCGGAGGGCGTCCTCGCGGTCGCGGGGGACGAACTCCTCGACGTCGACGCCCGGCGGCACCTCGTGCACGCGGTCGACGTGGCCGACGACCTCGTCCAGGACCTCGCGGATGTGGGCCGAGCCGACGAAGACCGCCTCGGCGCCGGTCAGGGCCTCTCGCCCCCACTCGGCGAGCTCCGGGCGGCCGCGGAGCGAATACTCGAGCTCGGAGCCGTGCGCCTTCACGGCATAGCGCACGCCGGTCGCGGCGGCCACGGGCGCGCCCATGACGACGTGGTTCGCGAACACGAGGTCGGCGGGCAGGTGCGCGCGGAGCGCAGCGGCGTTGGCCTCGACGTACTGGTCGCGTTCCTCGACGGTCAGGTCCTGGACGAGGCGGGCGTCGAGCCCCTCGTAGCGGTCGAGGACGAAGACGGGGAGCACGCCGCCAATGTCGGGGCGGACGAGCTCGGCGCCGGCGAGGTCGAAGCGCTCCGGGTGTCGCTCCTGGCTGAAGACGACCACGTCGTGACCGGCGCGGGCCCACTCGCGCGCGAGCGCGCGCGTGTACACGTTGGAGCCCGTCCCTCCGAGCAGATAACCGTGCCAGAGCAGGATCCTCATGCGGGGTGCCTCGGACGGTAGGTCCGGAGTGTTGCGGGCCTGTGCGCTCGATCGCGGGTTTGGCGTCTACCCATTGGCAACTCGAGGGACGTCTGCGGTGAGGTCGACCTGGTCAAGCTTCTCAGCCGCCGCGGCGGGACTGTCGGTTCCACCGAGCCGCACCCTCGAGCCAAAGGCCTCGTGCAGGTCATCGCTCACAAGCAGCTCGATACGCTCCGCCCCGTGGCCGATCCAGGCCGATGGTGCACTAACCGAGCACTAGGACATTGAGACTGAATCGGTTCCGTCCGGGGTGGCCGCTGATCTTGCTCGGGATCATGCTTCAAGCCTTCGGCGCCGCATCCCTGGGTATGGCCGTGGCCGTCCTTGGCGACTACTTCGGCTTTTGGGGCGGGCGAGAGAGAGCCGCGGTCGCGTGGCTGTGGGCTGGCGGGCTTCTGTTGGCCAGCGGACTCTTTGCCGTGACAGGCACCGCTCTAGTCCGCAAATGGGGGCGACCGGATTCGTAAGAGCGGCAGGACTTGGGCGTCAGCGTCACCCGCACAGCCATAGACGACGCACCAGAAGCAGCGAGCGCCGCGCCTGACGCCGAGAGACAGGGTCACTCGCACGGTCTTGGTTTTTCACGGTTTACACCGCATACTCCCGTCGCCAGTGATCGACATTCGCCGCAGCCTGGGCGCGCTTACGGAGCCCCGCTTCAGACTGCTCTGGACGGCGCACAGCCTCTCGGCGATCGGCGACTCGATGATCGTCGTCGCGATCGCGTTCGCCGCGCTCAAGATCGGCGGCTCGGCAACCTCCGTCGGCCTCGTCTTCGCGGCCAACCTCGTGCCGCGCGCCGCGCTGATGCTCGTCGGCGGCGTCTGGGCCGACCGCCTGCCCCGCCAGTACGTGATGCTCACCGCCGACCTCGTTCGCGGCGCGGGCCAGGCCGTCGGCGCGTTCCTGCTCCTCACGGGCCGGGCCGAGCTCTGGCAGCTCGCGGTCATCGCCGCCGTGCACGGCGCCGGAGCCGCCTTCTTCGTCCCCGCCTCGAGCGGCCTCGTCCCGGACACCGTCAGCCCCGCGCGACTCCAGCAGGCGAACGCGCTGATGGGCATCTCCCGGCACGTCTTCGGCGTCGCCGGCCCGGCGCTGTCGGGAGTCCTCGTCGCCGCCTTCGGCCCGGGCTGGGTCTATGCGATCGACGCCGTCACGTACGCCGCGAGCGCTTGGTTCCTCGTGCGGCTCCCCGTCTTGCAATCGGCGGGCGAACGCAAGAACTTCATCGCCGACCTCGTCGAGGGCTGGCGTGAGCTGACAGCGCGCACGTGGGTCTGGACGAGCATCCTCTACTTCTCGGTCTGGAACCTCGCGATGGCGCCCTTCTACGTCCTCGGGCCCGTCGTCTGCGAGCGCGAGCTGGACGGCGCCCGAGACTGGGGCCTGATCATGACCGGCGGCTCGATCGGCGCGGTCGTCGGGGGCATCGTGGCCCTCCATGTCAGGCCGCGCCGCCCGCTCGCGACGGGCTACCTGCTGA
>JBKPFP010000365.1:0-11294 GCA_046744435.1 Actinomycetota bacterium
CGGCCCCGGCCGGGCTCACCAGCTCGAGGCGGCCGCCGAGTGCCTCCACGCGGTCCATGAGCCCGCAGAGCCCCGAGCCCGCGTCGGCGTCGGCGCCGCCGACCCCGTCGTCCGACACCTCGACGACCACAGCGCCGTCTCCGTGCAGAACGCTCACCCGCGCGGCCGACGCCTGCGCGTGCTTGGCCACGTTCGTCAGCGCCTCGGCGATCAGGTAGTAGGCGGCGGCCTCGATCGGCTCTGGCAGGCGCTCCTGGGGCGTCTCGACGATCTCGACCGGCACCGGCACGCGCCGCACGAGCGAGTCGACCGCGACGCCGAGGCCGTGCTCCGTCAACAACGCGGGATGCAGACCGCGGGCCAGCTCTCGCAGCTCTTCCAGCGCGAGCGCGACCTCGTCCGAGGCGGCGCCGAGCAGCTCGCGCGCCGTGCCGGGATCGTCGTCGAGCTTGTCGAGTGCGAGCCGGAGCGAGACCGAGAGCGTGACGAGGCGCTGCTGCGCGCCGTCGTGGAGGTTCCGCTCGAGACGCCGTCGCTCGACGTCCCCGGCGGCGACGATGCGGGCCCGAGACGCGGCGAGGTCTTCGAGGCGCGCCTGGAGCTCGTCGTTCAGGCGGTGCAGCTCGGCCTCGTAGAGCTTGCGCTCCGTGATGTCCTGCGCCGACCCGCGCATCCGGATCGGCTCGCCGGCGTCGTCCGTGACCACTCCGCCGCGGCTCGAGATCCAGCGAATCTGTCCGTCAGGTAGCGGCACGCGGTGCTCGAAGGCGAACGGCGCGCGGTCCTCGAAGGCACGACCGACCGCCTCCTTGACCATCTCGCGATCATCCGCATGGACCGAGGCGAGGTAGGCCTCGTACGACATCTCCCGCGAGCCAGGCTCGAGCCCCCAAAGGCGATAGAGCTCGTCCGACCAGGTGACGCGGTTCGGGACGACCTCCCACTCCCAGCTGCCGATGTGCGCGAGCTGCTGAGCTTCCTCGAGCCGCGTCTCCTGCAGCTTGCGCTCGGTGATGTCGCTGTAGACGACCATGTAGCCGCGGACCTCGCCGGCCCCGTCTCGGACGGGCGCGGCCGCGATCGACACGTCGATGAGCGACCCGTCCTTGCATTGCCGAATCGTCTCGTAGCCGCTGAACGCGTGCCCGGTTCGCAGCTTCGCCCTGAGGTGCGCGCCCTCGTCCTTCCTCGACTCCTGCACCATCGGCATGTCCGTCCGCCCGAGCATCTCCTCCCGCGTCCAGCCGAAGATCTGCTCCGCGGCGGAGTTCCAGCGCACGATGTGCGTGTCGAGGTCGACCTCCATGATTCCGAGCGGCGACGATTCGATCACCGCCTGAAGTCGCTCCTCCGACTGGGTCAGATCCTCGACTTTTGCCGCGTCCACGACCTCGAGTGTACGTCCGCATCGGCCCATCGACCGAGCCTGCTTGACGTGCGTGCCGGGCAGTGTTAGGGCTTCTGGGCTAGCAACGGGGGGCGAAGGCGTTTTGAGACCGCCTCGAGAGTTGGGATCGTTGCTGTGGCGCCCGAGTCGGGAAGAGGCCGACAGGTCGAGGCTCACCTCGACTGCGCTCTTCGCGCCGCCCAGACCAAGACAGAAGGGGGACAAAATGAGACGCATACTCGTCGTGTGTGTCGTGATCACCGTCGCGCTCGTGGCTGTCGCCCTGGGCATGACGGCGGCGTCCGCGCCAGGGGCGGGACAGCCGCTCTATCTCGATGCGCATGCTCCGACCAGAGCTCGAGTCAACGACCTGCTCCATCGAATGACGCTCGAAGAGAAAGTCGGGCAGATGGACCAGATCGTGATCGGCGAGCTGCGCGATACGACCCCGCCCCCCAACGGTGACTGCAACAACGCCGGGGGGAACAACGACCCGCTACAGCCGGTGTGTCTCCAGCGGGTGCTGATCGACTACCACACCGGCTCGATCCTCTCCGGCGGGACCGACAACCCGGCTCTCAATACCGGCAGAGGCTGGGCCGAGCAGTACAACACCATCCAGCGTTACGCCATCGAGCACTCGAGGCTGCACATTCCGGTCATCTACGGGGTCGACGCGGTGCACGGCTTCGGCCATCCGTTCGAGGCGACGCTCTTCCCACAGTCGATCGGGATGGGTGCGACCTGGGACACCACAATGGCCGAGGCCGCCGGCGCCGCTACGCGCACCCAGCTGCTGGCGACCGGAGGGAACTGGAACTTCGCCCCGGTGCAGGATCTGGCCCGGGACAACCGCTGGGGCCGTTATTACGAAACGTGGGCCGAGGCGCCCATGCTGGCCGCGGCGATCGGCGCCGCCAACATCCGGGGCATGCAAGGCGGAGGCTTCGATTCGCCGCAGGTCGCGGCCACGGTGAAGCACTTCGCAGGCTACTCGCAGTCGATCAACGGGCACGACCGCGTCGAAGCCCAGTTGCCCATCCGCTATCTGCAGGACATTCTTCTTCCTCCATACGCGGGTGGAATCGACGCCGGTGCAGCGACGGTGATGGTCAATTCCGCGTCGATCAACAACGTCCCCGCCACCGCGTCGCGCTTCCTGTTGACCGAGGAGCTTCGAAACCGTCTCGGCTTCGAGGGCGTCGTGATCAGCGACTACGGCGACGTGCCGGCGCTCCAGAACGCCTATCACGTCGCGGTGGACTTCCCTGAAGCGATCGCGAAGGCGGTCAACGCCGGCGTCGACGTGAGCATGACGCCGTTCGACTACGTCGGCTGGAACAACGGCCTCGTCCAGAACGTGCGCAACGGGATCGTCTCGAGGAGGCGGATCGACGAGTCGGTGCGGAGGATCCTGACGCTGAAATTCCAGCTCGGGCTCTTCGACCACCCCTACGTCGACCCGAACGCGGCCGACGCGGCGATCCGGGCCAACCGCGATCTCGCCCGCAGGGCCGCCGAGGAGTCGATCACGCTGCTCCGCAACCAGGGGACACCTCCGACCTTGCCGCTGTCCACGTCCGCGAGGCTCGTCGTCACCGGTCCGAGCGCAGACAGGGTCGCGAACCAGCTCGGCGGCTGGAGCGTGAGCTGGCAGGGCGTGTACGACCCCGGTAACCACGTCTGCTGCATGGGCCCGCCGGATCAGATCCCGCCCGCGACGACGGTGCTCGAAGGGATCCAGGCGGCAGACAGCAACGTGGTGTCCGTACCGACCGACCAGATAGTGACGCCCGAGCAGGAGCAGGCTGCCGTGGACGCGACCCGATTGGCGGACGCGGCGGTCGTGGTGGTCGGCGAGCGGGCCTACGCGGAAGGGCTCGGTGACAATCCGACGCCGGTGCTGCCCGCCGACCAGCGGTCGCTGATCGCGGCACTCATCGGCACCGGCAAGCCGGTGATCGTGGTGATCATCGCGGGCCGCCCGCTCGGCCTTGGCCCGGCGGAGAACGCGAGCGCCCTGCTCATGGCCTATCTGCCGGGGACGGAAGGTGGCGCAGCCGTGGCCAACGTCCTCTTCGGACAAGTCAACCCCAGCGGCCACTTGCCGGTGACCTGGCCGTCCGCCGCTGACCGCAACGCCGGAGACTTCGACACCGGCGGTCCCTCGACGGCCGGAGACGAGCCGAAGTTCTTCGACCAGCTTCCGGGCACGAACTTCGGCCAGGGCTCGGGCTACAACGCGCGTTACCCGTTCGGCTTCGGGCTCTCGTACACGACCTTCGAGCTCAGTGACCTCTCGGTGACGAGCAGTGTCTCGCGCCGGGGGACGGTGAGGGCGACCTTCACGCTGGCGAATACCGGCGACCGGGCCGGAACAGACGTGGTTCCGGTCTATGTGCACCAACCGGTGAGCGAGCTAGTCGCGCCACCCAAGAGGCTCGTCGGGTTCGCGAGAGAGAATCTCGCTCCAGGCGCCTCGCGCGTCGTTCGCGTCTCTTTCCCGGTCTCCGAACTGGCCGTGACGCAAGGGGACATGGACGGTGCCGGTCGGCGCCAGGTGGAAACAGGCTCCTATCAGGTCCAGGTCGGCAGCTTGACCGCCAACTTCTTGGTCAGGCGCTGAGGCCGAAGGGAGGACAGACGAAGGAGGAGGCGGACCACCCGCCTCCTCCTTCTGCGTTGCAAAACGATCCGCCGAGTTAGACACGAACAGCTCGATCGCTTTTACTTTCGCGGTCGTCAGAAGCTTCGCTCAGGAGGGGTAGGAATGATCAGATGGGTTCTTGTCGCGCTCTGCGCGGCTCTTGCCGCTGCCGCACCGACGGCCGCAGGCGGGATCCGCACCGCCCAAGGGCCTGCGGCTGGCTCCTACATCGTCGTCTTCGAGGCCGACGCCGTTCGCTCGACGGCCGAGGCTCGCTCACAGCGGCCACTGGTCGCCGTCGCGGCCCGGGACCTCGCGCGGGCACACGGCGGCGACGTCACCTTCGTCTACGAGCACGCGCTCAAGGGTTTCGCCGTACGGCTGGCCCCCGGTGAGGCCGTGGCACTGGCCGCCGATCCGCGCGTCGACTACGTCGAGCCCGATCGCCCGGTGCACGCGTTCCCGTCGCAGACGCCTGCGACCTGGGGGCTCGATCGGATCGACCAGCGCGATCTGCCGCTCAACAACACCTACATCTACAACCAGACAGGGCAGGGCGTCCACGCCTACATCATCGACACGGGCGTGCGCGCAACGCACAATGAATTCAGCGGCAGGATGGGCAACGGCGCCGACTTCGTCGGCGACGGGCAGGGCACGAACGACTGCAACGGCCACGGCACGCACGTCGCCGGCACGACCGGTGGAACGACATACGGCGTGGCCAAATCCGTCACGCTCCATGCCGTGCGCGTCCTCAACTGCCAGGGCTCGGGCACGACGTCGGGCGTGATCGCAGGCGTCAACTGGGTCACCGGCAACCATGGGTCACCCGCCGTGGCGAACATGAGCCTGGGCGGCGGGCTGAGCACGTCACTGGACAACGCCGTCAACAACTCGATCAATTCAGGCGTCAGCTATGCGATCGCCGCGGGCAACTCGAACGCCAACGCGTGCAATTTCTCGCCCGCACGCGTCGGCGCTGCGAACACCGTCGGCGCGACCACCAGCTCCGACGCTCGCTCCTCGTTCTCCAACTTCGGCACGTGCCTGGACATCTTCGCGCCGGGCTCGAGCATCACGTCGGCCTGGAACACGAGCAACTCCGCGACGAACACCATCAGTGGGACCTCGATGGCGACGCCGCACGTGGCCGGCGCGATTGCTCTCTACCTGCAGACGAACCCGGGCGCGTCGCCGGCGACCGTAACGCAGGCGCTCGTCGCCAACTCGACGCCGAACAAGGTCACGAACCCCGGTGCGGGCTCTCCGAACCGGCTCCTGTACTCGATCTTCGGCGGGCCGCCGCCGCCACCACCACCACCGCCGCCGCCGCCTCCTCCGCCGCCGCCCCCGCCGCCCGGCGCCGAGCTGATCGTCAACGGCGGGTTCGAAGGATCGTCCTCGCCGTGGACGCTTTCAGGCAACGCCTACTGGTCGACAGGCGGCTACCCACATTCGGGCGCCGGCTACACCGTCCTCGGGTTCTACAACAACGCAAGCGGCAGCGAGTACCAGACGGTGACCATCCCGGCCGGCCACGCGGCGAGCTACACGTTCTGGCTGAACATCACGACGAGCGAGTCGGGCCCGACTCCGTACGACTACCTCTACGCCGAGGTGCGGAGCACGTCGGGCGGGCTGCTCCGGACGCTGGCCACCTACACGAACGCCAACTCGGGGCCGATCGGTAGCTATACGCAGAGGTCGTTCAGCCTCGCCGACTGGCGCGGGCAGACGGTGCGGGTGCAGTTCCGCGCCACGACCGACTTCAGCCTCCCGACAGCGTTCAGGATCGACGACGTCTCACTGAGGTAAGCCTCTTCGACGGGGCGGGCGGCGCGCGCTGCCCGCCCCTTCGCCCTCCGCAAAAGGTTCCGGGCGCGGAGCACGAAAGAGAAGGTAGGCCGGAGAATCCTTTCCCCCGGCCGCCGGGATCCCCGGCGCAGAGCCGCAGTGCGCCGGGGTCCCGGCCCCTCCTGCGCGCCGCTTACGCCCTGCGGCGTGTAACGGCGAGGAACCGGACCGACAGCGCCAGGAAGATCGTCTCGCCGAGGAGCAGGAAGAAGAGCGCGAGCCCTCCCGCGAGCAGCTTTCCGTCCGGGGAGGAGCCCACGGACGTGCCGGTGCCACGGCTTCCGCCGAGCGTCAGCTTCTCTAGGGGCCTGTTCAAAGGAGCTCGAGCCCGCCGCGGCTTGGCGGGCGCAGGCTTCTTCAGTGCCCCGACGCGTGGCTGTCGCTGCGCCGGGGGCGGCTGCAGCGGGGCTGAGGCAGGCGGCTGAGGAGCGACCCGCGCCGGTGGCGCAACGACGATCGGCGACCTGACTGCGGGAGGCTGAACGGTCGCGGGAGGCGTCTTCGTCGACCCGGACGAGGACGCCTTCGGACGGCTGGCCGGAGCCGGCTCGGGGCCGACGCCCCTCGCGCCCGTGGGCGCCGGCTCCGGGCCCTGGGCGTAGGCGGGGCCCGCGAGCATTGCGCTCGTCGCCGCGAGAAGACACAGAGCCCACGGCCGCCCCAGCAACGATCTGCCGCCGTACGTCACGAAGCCGTTCCCTTCCCCCTGGAATTGCTACCCGGGGTCCTATTCGATCCGCGTATGCGTGTCAAATGCCACGACCACTGCGCGTCCGCCGCGGCCGGAGCCTCGTCGCCCAGATCCAGAACATCAGGAAGACGACGTACCCCAGGCCCAGAAGGAGCCCGATCCGGAGCATGAGCGCGGTGTCGTGCCGCGTCGGCCGGGCCGGCTGAGAAGACTTCGCCGCCTCTTCCGCGGTTGCGCGCGGTTGATACCGCCCTCGTTGTGCCTGATACCGCGCTGCGTTCGTCCTCGAGTGCGCGTTCGATCGGACTTCCGCCGGGAGATCCGACCTTGCTTCCACGGGCTGTTCCCTCGCAATTCCAGGCCCAATAGCCAGGCATTTCGTCGGTGAGATCGAATCAGCGATAGGAACCGAGTTTCGGCGCACTAGTGTGCGTGATACTGCCGACCCCGACCTGGCTGATACCGCCGCTACGGCCGGGGCTCCGCCCTCCGCAGCCGTCTGTAAGCCGCAGTGATACTGCAATCTGAGGCGTTCTGGGCCTGCCGCGCCCGGGCCGGCGAGCACCAGGCACGACGTCAACGCCACGAGGACCGAGCAAGAGCAGCTCGGACCGGGACGGAATAGAGAACGGAATCTTTCGATAATTCAAAGGTACCCTCGGACGAGGTCGATCAACCCAGAAATTGCTCTTGACGAATCGATTCACTTCTGTATTCTCGAATGAGGTAAATTACGAGCGAATTCAGTCGTCGGAAGGTGGCGACCGCCATCGAAATGAACAGGGGAGAGAGAGCAACCGTTGAAGCGCCCCACGACGGGCGCGCCCGGGCCTCGAACGGGGCGGCCCACAGACTCTCGAACGGCCACGGCCCGAACGGCCACCATGCCAACGGCTACCGGTCGAACGGCCACTCCAACGGAAAAGCCGCTTCCCGCTGCGCGGCCTCTGCTTCCCGCTGGGCGGCAGTTCGGGGCTTGCTCCGGGCTTACCACCGCCACGGGGACGTTCGCGCTCGCGACGCTTTGATCCAGCAGTACCTGCCCCTCGTGCGGCGGCTCGCGCGCCGGCATGTCGGCCGCGGCGAGCAGCTCGAGGACCTCGTCCAGGTCGGCACGATCGGGCTCATCAAGGCGATCGACCGGTTCCAGCTCGAGCGCGGCGTCGATCTGGCCAGCTTCGCGATCCCGACGATCGACGGCGAGATCAAGCGCCATCTCCGCGACCGGGCGTGGCCGATCCGGATTCCCCGCCGCCTGCAGGATCACGACCCGACGCTGAAGGTGCGCGTGGCGGAGCTCGTCGACGGGCACAACGGCGAGTTCGAGCAGGCTAGCGCCCTCGAGCCGGGCTATGCCCTCGGCGAGGATCGGGCCACGCTCGCGGAGGGATTTCACGTTCTCGACGAACGCGAGCGACTCCTCCTGCGGCTCGCGTTCTTCGACGGCATGAGCCAGGCGGCGATTGCCCGAAGGGTCGGCATCTCGCAGATCCACGTCTCGCGGCTGACGCGGCGCGCGCTTTCAAAGCTGCGAGCGGAGATCGGATGAGGACACGCCCCGAGCCCGATTCGACAGAATCGGTCGGGCTCCGAGGGCTGAGCGGCTCGATTATCCGTTTGTGCTGGGTTTTGTTGGCCGTACAATCCATGGCTCGTGCTTCCCGCGCTCGCTTTTCGCTTCAGAGCGCGCGGCCGGAAGAACGAAGTGGCCGCGGACTGCTCCTGCCTGGGCGAGAACAGGTGAGCTCCGCACGGGAGCAGACCGAGAGCGCGCTCGAACGCTATGCCGGGCTTCCCTACCACCTCGCCGTCGTGCGCGAGGGCGAGGAGAAGGACAGCCTGTGGACGGCCTCCGTAGAGGAGCTTCCAGGCTGCACGAGCCGCGGAAAGACGGCCGACGAGGCGGTCGCCGGCGTCCAGGAGGCGATGCTCGAGTGGATCCGGGCCGCCCTGGAGGAAGGCCGTGACATCCCCGAGCCGCGGTCGACGGCGAGTCACAGCGGCCGACTTCTGCTGCGCATGCCGCGAACGCTCCACGGTGAGCTCACAAGGGCCGCCGAACGCGAGAGCGTGAGCCTCAACCAGTTCATCAACGACACGCTGGCGAGCGCAGTTGCCTGGCGGGGCCGCTCGCCGAGCGCCCCCGGCGGCAACTCGGCCGGCCCGATTCAGACCCCGGGCGCCGAAGGCCTCACGGCGGAGCCGAGTGGCCGACCCGTGAGAAGGGACACCTCGCGGCTGGTAATGTTCGCCCTGGCGGCGAACTTCGTCGTCGTGGTCGTCGCCGGGATCGTTGCCATCATCGTCCTCGTCTCCGCCTGGCTCTAGCGCGCGGGCTCAGCGGTGAGGGGCACCCGGCCCCTGACGCCCCGGCTGACCCCGTCGAGCCTCGATCTCGTCGACCGCCTCGACGGTCTCCGCGAGGACTGGGCGCGGCTGGCCGCGGCGAGCCGCAACGTCTTTGCCACCTGGGAGTGGAACGAGCTCTGGTGGCGCCACTACGGTCGCGGGCGCAAGCTGCGGATCGCGGTCTCGCGGGGCGGCGACGGCGAAGTCGACTCAATCGTGCCGCTCTTTTACTGGTCGCGGCGGCCGTTCCGGATCCTGCGGCTGATCGGCCACGGACACGGCGAGCTCCTCGGGCCGGTCAGCCAGCACGACGACGCGGAGGCCTCCGCAGGGACGCTGCGGGCTGCGCTCGACGCCAAGCCTTACGACGTCTTCGTCGGCGACTGGGTCGCCGGCGATCGCGGCTGGGCCAGGGTCCTCGGCGGTCGCGTCATCCGCGGCACCGGCTATCCGATCCTCCGCTTCGCGCAGGGCTCGTGGGACGAGTACCTCGCCTCGCGCAGCCCGAGGTTCCGCAAGCGACTCCGCAATCGCAGCAACCGGCTCGCACGGGACCACGACGTCAACCACCGGGAAACCGACGCGGCGACCCTCCAGCGCGACCTGGACTCCCTCTTTCGCCTCCATCGTGCGCTCTTCGGCGAGCACCGCTGTCATTTCTGCGGGGAGCACGAGGCGTTTCAGCGCGAGTTCGCCGGGGTCGCGCTGGAGCGCGGCTGGCTGCGCCTGCTCGTGCTGGAGATCGACGGTCAGCCGGTGTCCTGTGAGTACGGCTTCCTCTTCGAGAAGGCCTACTTCTCCTATCAGGGCGGGCGCGACCCGGCCTGGGGCGAGGCGTCCCTCGGCTTCCTCCTCGAGCTCGAGACGCTACGCAGGGCGTTGCGAGACGGAGCAACCGAGTATCGCTTCCTCGGGGGCGAAGAGGACTACAAGTACCGGCTCGCCACCGACGATCCGCGCCTGGAGACAGTCGCCGTGCCGGGGTCCGCGCGAGGGCGCATCGCGACCGCGGCCGTCGACGCCGCCTGGCGCTCCCGGGTCGGCGAAGCCGTCTTGAGGCGGATCGGCTCGGCCAGAGCCGACTAATAGGAGGGTTTGGCGGAAACAGACTGAGCCGTCGGGCCGCGCTGCTCGCCCCGATGCTGTGTCCTCAGTCGGGCCCGTAGCCTCCGGCTACGAACGCTCCCTGCGTCCTTGCCTCGGAACGAGCATCGCACCCCGCCGACGAGCGGTATTCCGCCAAACCCTCCTAGGCCGAGCGCAGCAGGCGCAGCGGGCCGGCGAGCGCGCGGAACACGGCCAAGTCGTCGCGCCTCGGCAGCAGCAGCGAGCTCCACGGGAAGGGGTGCCGGCGCCGGAACGCGACCAGAGCCGTGCACCCTCCGGCCAGGAACGCCGCGCTCGCCGCCGCAGCGGCGCCCGAGGCCCCGAATCGAGGGATCAGCACGAGGTCGAGGACGACGCCGACGACGAGCGACGCGAGCGGGCCGAGAGAGGACAACCCGGGAGACGAGCCGGCGACCAGCGCGTACGAGAAGACGGCCACGGACACGAAGCCGAGCGCGCCCGGCAGCAGCCACAGGAATGGCGCGACCGAGGCCTCGAACGGCGCGCCGAAGATCACGGGTAGGAGCAGCGGGCCGAGCACCGCGGCGACGATCCCGGCGGCGGTCGTCACGAGCGCGGCCGAGCGGAAGGCCCGCAGCGCATGCTCGGTCCGGAGCCCGGCGTCGGACCGCGCAGCGGCCGGCAGAAGTGCTGTGGCCATCGCCGCAGGCAGGTACAGGAGCACCTCCGACGCGTTGACGGCGACCGCGTAGACGCCGAGCGCCGCCTCCGAGGCCAGGAATCCCATCAGGATCTGGTCCGTGCGGAAGTTGAGGAACCGCGCCAGGCTGCCGACCCACGCCCGGCTCCCGTAGCGAACGGCCTCGACGAGCAGCCCAGGGTCGACGCGGCTCAAGACGAGCCCCCGCAGAGACTGCCCGAGGAACGCGAGCGCCCGGATGCTCTCCGCGACCGTCCAGGCCAGGGCGGCACGGAGGACGGTGAGGCCGACGGTGCTCCAGAGCGCGACGAGGAACAGCGGGTAGATCCAGGAGCCGGCCGCCGTGATCAGCCCCAGCTTCCGAAGGCGGTCGCACCCGAGCAGGAAGGCGTACCCTGCGTCGCCCACCGCGGAGATCAGGGTCGCGCAGGCGATGATCGCGAGCTCGGGCGCTCCGACCCCCGCGGGGCGAGCGTCGCCGAGCGCCGCCAGCGCGCCGCACACGACCGCCGCGGCGAGCAGGCCGGTGCCGGCCATGAAGACGATCGCGTTGGCGAGCAGCGTCCCGCGCAGCTCCGGCCGTCTGGCGACGAAG
>JBKPFP010000432.1:0-2756 GCA_046744435.1 Actinomycetota bacterium
GCAATGAACCCATCGCTTCCGGCGGCCGCTGAGCGGCGCCAGGCGGTGTCCTCAGTCGCCCCCAGGCTGCCTAGCCTGGGGCTCCCTGCGTCCGACCCTGGCGTGCTCATCGACCCCCGGAAGCGGGGGAGCATCACCGGAAGAAGCACTAGGCTCGTCCGGCGATGGTCGTCGTCGAGATCGTCTTCTGGGTCGCGCTCGGCGCGCTTGTGTGGACGCACGTCGGCTATCCGCTCGCGGCTGCGCTCGCGGCCAGGGGGCGCCGGCGGCGCGTGCAGAAGGGGTCCGTCACGCCGCCCGTCTCGATCGTCGTCGCGGCCCACGACGAGGAGGACGTCATCGAGCGGCGCGTCCGCAACCTGCTCGACCTCGACTACCCGCCCCACAAGCTCGAGGTCGTCGTCGCCTCCGACGCGTCCACCGACCGGACGGACGAGATCATCGCCGCGCTCGCCGAGTCCGACCCTCGCGTGCGCCTGGTTCGCTGCCCGCGCGGAGGGAAGGTCGCCGCCCAGAACCGCGGCGTCCGCGACTCGAGCGGCGAGATCGTCGGCTTCTCCGATGCGAACGCCGTCTGGGAGCCGGGTGCGCTGCGGGCGCTCGTCGCTAATTTCGCCGATCCCGCCGTCGGCTACGTGACCGGGCGCGCTTCCTACGAGGCGGCGGACGGCACGAACCGCGAAGGCGCGTACTGGCGCTTCGAGCTGTGGGTACGCGAGCAGGAGTCGCGGCTCGGCTCGGTCACGGCCGGCAACGGGCCGATCTACGCCGTGCGGCGGTCGGACTGGGTCGACCTCGAGCCGTGGTGCGGGCACGACCTCGGGCTGCCGTACCTGATGGTCCGGCGGCACCGGCGCGCGGTCTACGAGCCCGATGCCGTCTCCGTCGAGAAGCCCTCCCGCGACCTCGAGGACGAGTACCGGCGCAAGGTGCGGATGCTGCGCGGGGCGTGGGTGCACGTCTTCACGGGCGGGATGCTCCGCGGGGTCGGCCCGCTGTACTTCGCGGAGCTCTTCTCGCACCGCTTCCTGCGCTACGCGAGCGGCTTGCTGCACGTCGTCCTGCTGGTGACGAGCGTGGCGCTCGTCGGCGAGGGCTGGGTCTATCGCGTCGCGCTGGCCGGCCAGCTGGCGTGGCTCGTGCTGGCGGCGGCTGGGCGGCTGCGGCTCCCGATTCCCGGCGCCGGTCTCGCTTACTACTACTTCCTCGTCACCTTGGCGACGCTGGCCGGCCTGGCCCGCTACGTGCGCTTCGGGCCGCCGCTGCTCTGGGAACGGGTGGAGGGGACGCGCTGAACCGGGTGGTGGACGCGGTCGGGGCCGGGCTCGGGCTCGCGCTGGCGAGCCCCGTGCTCGCGGCGGCGGCCGCGGCGATCAAGCTCGAAGACGGCGGGCCGGTCTTCTACCGCCAGCGGCGGGTCGGACGGGACGGGGAAGAGTTCGAGCTCGTCAAGCTGCGCACGATGGTCGTCGGCGCGGAACAGCAGGGAGCCGGCTTGGCCGTCAACGTGGGGGATCCCCGCATCACACGAGTGGGGCGGCTCCTGCGCCGGCTCTCGATCGACGAGTTGCCGCAGCTGTGGAACGTCGTCCGCGGCGACATGAGCCTGATCGGGCCGCGGCCGACCCTCGCATACCAGGTCGAGCGCTACACGCCGCGCCAGCGGCGGCGGCTCGACGTCAAACCGGGCATCACCGGCTGGGCGCAGATCCACGGCCGCGCGGCGCTGCCGTGGGAGGACCGCATCGAGCTCGACGTCTGGTACGTCGAGAACCGCTCGCCCCGGCTCGACCTGAAGATCCTCCTGCGCACGCCCCGCGCACTCCTCGGCGGGACGTACAAGGGCGAGACGGGCGGCTGGCGGGCGGGCTGAGGAAACGACACACTTTTATGGCGCATCCCACCTCCTCCCCGTCGCAATCGTAAGCTCGCGCCGCGCACAGCTGTGAAACGCGACCGTGTCGAAACCGTGCCGTTCAGCGAAAGGCGCTCGGACCCCTCAGTTACCCTCTTTCGCCGTGACCGCGGTCCTCTTCACCTGCGCCGGCCAGCGCGTCGACATCGTCTCGGCCTTCGGCCGGGCCGGCGCGACGACGATCGCGACCGACATCAACCCGCTTGCGCCGGCGCTCTACCACGCCGACCACCACGCGCTCGTCCCGCGCATCGAGGATCCGGACTACCTCCCGCAGCTGCGAGCCCTGATCGAGGAGCACGACGTCCGCCTCGTCGTCCCGCTGACCGACCTCGACCAGCTCCTGCTCGCTCGCGAGCGCGACGAGCTCGGCGTCCGCGTGCTGCTGCCCGCGGCCGACGTGGTCGAGCAGATGGGCGACAAGTACCTGGCGCACGAGACCTTCGAGCGCCTGGGCATCCCGTCCCCGGCGAGCACGCTGCCCGAGAACATCCCGGGCGACCTCGAGTACCCGGTGCTCGTCAAGGCGCGCAACGGCTTCGGCTCGCGGCACATCTATCGCGCGCACGACCGCGAGGAGCTCGACTTCCACCTCGCCCGCACGCCGGTCGCCTCGTTCGTCCAGGCCTACTGTCAGGGCGTCGAGTTCTCGATCGACGCCTTCAACGACTTCGACGGCCGCTGCCTGAACGCGATCCCGCGGACGATGATCGAGTCGAAGGGCGGCGAATCGATCAAGGGGATGACGATCAAGGATCCGGATCTGATCGACCACGGGCGCCGCGTCGCCGAGGCGCTGCCGCTCTGGGGCCCGGCAAACATCCAGTGCTTCCGCGAAGAA
>JBKPFP010000187.1:0-8295 GCA_046744435.1 Actinomycetota bacterium
TCGGCCGCCTCGCCGCGCAGGAAGCGCGACTGCACGCCGAAGCGCCGGCGGAACTGCTCGAAGTACGGGCGCACCGACGGGTCGCGGTCGATCGCGATCAGGCGCCCGCGCCCGCGCAAGTCCTCGGCGAGCAGCGCGGCATGGCCGCCGGCGCCGAAGGTGGCGTCGACGACGGTCTCTCCCGGCTTGACGGCGAGGAGCTCACGCACCTCCTCCGCCAGGACGGGAACGTGGTCAGTCCGGTCTGGTCGCAAGACGTTCGGCAACATCTTCTGCGCTCCCTTCGACCTCTTGTACCTCGGTGCGCCAGGCGGCGGCATCCCAGATCTCCAGGTGATCCCGCATCCCGGCAACGACGACGTTCCGCCCCAGACCCGCGTGCTGGATCAGGGCGGAGGGCACCATCACGCGCCCCTGGCGGTCGAGCTCGGCCTCGGCGGCGCCGGTGAAGAAGAACCGCTGCATCCGGCGCCCTTCCTTGCTGAGCGGATCGAGTGGCCCGAGCCTCGTCTCGACGAGGCGGTTCCAGTCCTCGGGCCGGTAGGCGTAGAGGCACTTGTCCATGCCGCGGGTGAGGACGACTCCGCCCGCGAACGTTGCCCTGAACTTCGCCGGAAACGTGAGGCGGTTCTTGTCGTCGAGTGTGTGCTCGTGTTCACCGAGGAGCATGGACGGGGCCTGGACGGTATTCCACTTCGCCCCACTTTACTCCACTATGCTCCACAACGCAACCCCTGCACCCCCTGGATTTCAGGGCCGAGACCGCCCTCCGTAGGCGCCGTGCACCGTCAGCGCCTTCGCGGCGAACTGCGAGGCGACCGCCAGCGCGCTTTCAATGGTGTCCTCGGTGGCGAGCCCGTAGGCGAGCCCCGCTGCGAACGAGTCGCCTGCGCCGTAGGCGTCGGCGAGCTCGCCCGGGAGCTCAGCGGGTGCGTAGCGGCCCTCGCCGTCCGCGGAGACGAACCTCCCGCCTTCGCGCCCCATCGTCGTCACGACGAGCTTCGGCGGGGGCTCGAGCCGGCCCGGGTCGTAGCGCTCGGCCTGGTCGGTCCCCGAGTGCACGAGCGCGTCGAGCTGGACCCCGGCCTGCTCGAGCACCGGCAGCTCGCGCGCGGTCGCGACGAGGATGCGCGCGCGCCGTGCCGCGCGGAGGGCGGCCACGTCGCCGGCGGTGAAGTACACGGTCTCGACCTCGGCGAGCTCGTCCCAGGGGAGCGGGTCGGTTCCGTGCGCGTGCAGCTTGGGCCCCAGCGTCGTGATCGTGCGCTCTCCCTCCGTGTCGACGAACGTGAAAGCGCGGCGCTGGGGCTCGTCGCGAGTCGCTGCGTGCACGTTCAGACCTAGCAAGGTCAGCGCCCCGAGCGCCTCGCGCCCGGCCCAGTCGTAGCCGACGGCGACGAAGAAGTCGCACGCCCCGGTGATCTCGTGCAACCGGACCGCTGCGACCGCCCCGCCGCCGGCCGGTTCCTCCCAGGTGTCGCTCGCGGCGATGATCTCGCCGCGCTTCGGGAGTCGCTCGACGGCCGCGAAGCGAACCCACTCGACGTGGCCGACGACCGCGGTGCGCACGCGCGCAGTCTCACACCTACGCCCCCTCTCGCGTTACGCACAATGATGGACGCAGTGACTCTCCTAGAACGTTTGCGCTGACGCAACTGTGTCGACCGGTCAGTTCAGACGGACGCCCGGGCAAAGCCCGAGCGTCCTGAAAACGGCACCGCAAGCGGTGCCTCCGTTCGAGCACTTCTACGAGGAACAGCGCGAGCCCGTGCTCCGCTATTTGCGCCGCCTCCTGCCGCGCGAAGCGGCGGAGGACGCCTGGCAGGAAACGTTCCTCCGCGCCCTGCGCGCATACTCGCGGCTCCGCCACGGGCGTCACCTCCGCGCCTGGGTCTTCACGATCGCCGAGCGGGTGGCGATCGACGAGCTGCGCCGCAGGCGTCCCGGCACCGAGCTACCCGAGACGGCGACCGAGGACGCGGAGCCCGCCTACGCCGAGCTCGCGGAGCTGACGCAGGGCTTGCCGAAGAAGGAGCGCGCCGCGGTCGTGCTGCGGTACGGCTACGAGTTTTCCTACGACCAGATCGGCGCGGCTCTCGGCTCGAACGAGGTCGCCGCCCGCCAGGCCGCGTCCTCCGGAGTTCGCCGACTACGAAAGGAACAGCGATGACCGTCTCTTCCGCCCTCGACCGCCGCTTCCGCGAGGCTGCCGCGGCCCAGGGCCTGCTCGACGTCGCCTACGACTTCGCCGAGACGCCCGTAGGCACTCTGCTCGTCGCGGCCACGGACCAGGGCCTGTGCCGCATCTCGTTCGACCCCGAGCCCGACCGCGAGGCCGAGCAGCTGGCGCGGGTGTTCGGCGCACGCGTGCTCCGCGCCGCGCGGCCCGTCGACCCGGTCCGGCGCCAGCTGGACGAGTACTTCTCCGGCAAGCGGCGCCGCTTCGACGTGGACGTCGACCTGAGCAGCGCCGCGCCGTTCAGCCGGACGGTGCTCGAGCGCCTGGCCAAGATCCCGCACGGCGAGGTGACGACGTACGGCGCCCTCGCCCGCGAGGCGGGCCGCCCCCGCGCCGCCCGGGCGGTCGGAACGGTCATGAACCGCAACCCGGTGCCGATCGTGCTGCCCTGCCACCGAGTGATCGGCGCCGACGGACGGCTCGTCGGCTACGGCGGCGGCCTCGACCGCAAGCGCCTGCTGCTCACGCTCGAAGGCTCGCTTCCTCCCGAGCTGAGCTAGACCGTAAGCGGCTGCTGCTGACGCTGGAAGAGGTGCTCCAGGAGCATTAAGGCGCCCCCGGCGGTGACCGATAATCCCTGTAGTGAGCGGCAGTTGCATGTGGTACAAACCGCATGCCCAGTTGGGTCTCGAGCACTGCCTGGGAGGGCCTGTGACTCAGCCCGAGAACCCCTGCAACACCGAATTCATCCAGCGCGGCCATGCGTCGGCGCGACCTCGATGCCAGGAGGACTACGTATGACCCAGCCCCTCGACGACGCCGCGACGGAAGCCCACCGAGCAAACGGCGAGCCGGTCGCCACCGACGGCGCAGCCCCGGCCGGCGCGCTCGTCGCCGACATCATCATCGCCAACGCCCCCGACCCGGTGTTCGTCTCCGACCTCCAGGGCAAGATCTTGCAGGCGAACGACGCCGTCTCCGAGCTCCTCGGCTTCCGCCAGGACGAGGTCGTCGAGCAGTCGCTGTCGCGCTTCATCAGCGAGGAGGAGACGCGTGAGTTCACGGCCGCGCTGCGCGAGGTGGTCGAGCACGGCGTGACGCGCAATGCGGTGCTCAACCCGCGCTCGGCGACGGGCGAGGTGATCCCGACCAGCCTCAACGCCTCGGCCCTCCGCGACCCGTCCGGGAACGTGATCGGCGCGATCGGGATCCTGCGCGACATGCGCGAGCTGGACAAGGCCCGCGCCTACGCCCAGCGCCTGATCGAGGACGCACCGGACCCGGTGTTCGTCTCCGACCTCGAGGGCAAGATCCTCCAGGTCAACGAGGCCGTGTCTCAGCTGCTCGGCTTCCGCCAGGACGAGGTCGTCGAGCAGTCGCTTTCGCGCTTCATCAGCGAGGAGGAGACGCGTGAGTTCACGGCCGCGCTGCGCGAGGTGGTCGAGCACGGCGTGACCCGGAACGCGGTGCTCAACCCGCGCTCTGCGACGGGCGAGGTGATTCCGACCAGCCTCAACGCGTCCGCGCTGCGAGACGCCGACGGCAAGGTCATCGGCGCGATCGGCGTGCTGAGGGACATGCGCGAGCTGGACAAGGCGCGCGCCTACGCCCAGAGCCTGATCGAGAACGCGCCCGACCCGGTGTTCGTCTCCGACCTCGAGGGCAAGATCCTCCAGGCGAACGACGCCGTCTCCCAGCTGCTCGGCTTCCGCCAGGACGAGGTCGTCGAGCAGTCGCTGTCGCGCTTCATCAGCGAGGAGGAGACGCGCGAGTTCACGGCCGCCCTGCGCGAGGTCGTCGAGCGCGGCGTGACACGCAACGCGCGCCTCAACCCCCGCTCCGCGACCGGCGAGGTGATCCCGACCAGCCTCAACGCGTCGGCTCTTCGCGACGCAGACGGCAAGGTCATCGGGGCAATTGGCGTCCTCAGGGATATGCGTGCCTACGAGGAGGTCGTGCGCGACCTCGAGGAGTCGAAGGGCGAGCTCCAGGAGAAGATCCTCGACCTCGAGAAGTTCGAGGAGGTCGTCGTCGGCCGCGAGCTGAAGATGATCGCGCTCGAGAAGGAGCTCGAGAGCCTCAAGGCCGAGGTCGAGAAGCTGCGGTCCAGCTCGTCCTGATGGCCGTCGAGCCGAGCGCAGTCGACCCTCCGCGTCCCGCCGCGGAGGCGGAGGATCAGCACGAGGCGCACGAGGCGCACGAGCGCCTGCGCGAGCAGGTGCTGCAGCTCGAGCAGCGTGTGCGCAGGGCCGAGGAGCGCCGCCGGGCGCTCCTGCACATCATGGGCGACCTCAACGAGACGAACAAGCGTCTCGCCGACCAGCGCCGGGCGATGCTCCACATCCTGGTCGACTACGAGGCCGACCGCAGCCGGCTCGCCAAGCAGACCGCGCGCCTCGACGGCTCGCGGCGGGCGCTGATCCACATCCTCCAGGACTCCCACGAGTCGAATCTGCGGCTCGAACGCAGCCGCAAGGCGATGATCCACATCATGGACGACCTCCGCGAGACGACGCACGAGATGGAGCGTCGCGAGCAGGAGCTCCGCGAGAAGCAGGAGCAGCTCGTCCAGGCGGGCAAGCTGGCCACGCTCGGCGAGCTGACCACCGGCGTCGCGCACGAGCTGAACAACCCGCTGAACAACATCGGGCTCTTCATCACCAACGCGATCGACCGCATCGAGCTCGGCGCCGTCGAGGAAGGCGAGATCAGGAACGACCTGATCGAGGCGCTCGACCAGGTGCGGAAGGCGACCGAGATCATCACTCATCTCCGCACCTTCGGCCGCGCCGCCGCAGTGACGTTCGCGCCTGTGCTCCTCGACGAGGTGATCGAGCGCTCGCTGTCCCTGACCCAGGAGCAGCTGCGTCTCCGCCAGATCGAGGTCGTTCTCGACATCTATCCGGGCGTGGTCGTCGAGGGCAACCCGATTCAGCTCGAGCAGGTCTTCATCAACCTGCTCACGAACTCGCGCGACGCGCTGACGGACGCACCCGAGCGGACGATCCGCATCTCGTGCGAGACCGGGCCCGAGACGGCGGTCGTCACCTTCGCCGACACGGGCCCCGGCATCCCCGCGGGCCTCGAGCAGCGGATCTTCGACCCGTTCTTCACGACGAAGGAGGTCGGCACCGGAACGGGCCTCGGGCTGTCGATCACCTACGGGATCATCCAGGAGCACGGAGGCACGATCTCGGTCGAGAGCTCGCCCGGCGAGGGTGCGCGCTTCGCCATCGAGCTGCCGCTGGCGACCGAGGCGCGCGGGCGGGAGAACGGCGCGTGAGCGACGCCGCGATCCTCATCGTCGACGACGATCCGGCGCTCCTGCGCGCGCTTCCGGAAGCGCTCCGCCTGCGCATGAACGGGATCGAGATCGAGACCTGCGACTCGGCCAAGGAAGCGCTGAAGATGATCGCGACACGCGACTACGACGCGATCGTCTCGGACATCAAGATGCCCGGAATGGACGGCCTCGCGCTGCTGCACGAGGTGAGCCGGATCCGCCCGTCGACGCCGACGTTGCTCATCACCGGGCACGGGGAGCGAGACCTCGCGGTGCAGGCGCTCCGCGGCGGCGCCTACGACTTCATCCAGAAGCCGATCGAGCGCGACTACTTCGTGGCGTCGCTCAAGCGCGCGATCGAGCGCCGGCGGCTCGACCGGGAGGTCGAGCGGCAGCGGCGTGTGATCGAGCGTCATGCGCGGGTCCTGGACCACGTCGCCGACGGCGTCCTCCTCGTCGACCACGACGGCTTCGTCCGGCTCTGGAACCCTGCGGCGAGCTCGATCACGGGGCTCGCGGCCGAGAACGTGATCGGCAAGCGTCCCGACGAGATCTTCACGGGCTGGTCGCAGATCGCGCCGGTGATCCCGGTCACCCGCGTCCCCGGGCCGGCCGATGAGGGGCCACGCACGGTGCCGTTCGAGGTGGGACAGCGAGAGCTGTGGCTGTCGCTGACCGGAGTCGCGTTCTCCGACGGCACCGTCTACGCCTTCCGCGACCTCTCGAGCGAGCGCGCGATCGACGAGCTGAAGGACGACTTCGTGGCCACCGTCTCGCACGAGCTGCGCACGCCGCTGGCGGCCGTCTACGGCGCCGCCGAGACGCTGCGCCGGCAGGACCTGCCGGCGTCGACGGAGGATCGCGAGCGCCTGCTGACGATCATCGCCGAGGAGTCCGACCGGCTCGCCCGCGTCGTCAACGACATCCTGCTCGCGAGCCACCTCGACTCCGGCCGCCTGCGGCTCGAGGCGGACTGCGTGAATCCCATCGACCTCGCGCAAGGCGTGATCGAGGTGATCGAGGCCCGCGGCGACGAGAACGTCGTCATCCAGCTCCGGGCCGAGCCCAGGCTGCCCGATGTGACCGGCGACGGCGACCGGCTGCGCCAGGTGCTGCTCAACCTCGTCGAGAACGCGATCAAGTTCTCGCCCGGCGGCGCCCAGGTCGAGATCCGGGTCGAGGCCGTCCGGGACGACCTTCTGCGCTTCGCCGTCCGCGACAGGGGGCTCGGAATCGCCCCGGCCGACCAGCGGCGGATCTTCGAGAAGTTCTATCGGGCCGACCCGAACCTCACGAGCGGCGTCGGCGGCACCGGCCTCGGCCTCTACATCTGCCGCGAGCTCGTCCGCCGCATGTCCGGTCGCATCTGGGTCGAGTCCGAGCACGGGGCTGGATCGACGTTCGTCGTCGAGCTGCCGTGCGCGCCGGTGCGGCCGCCGAAGCCGGCACTCGACGCCTCCCTGGCGTAGCGCTTCGCGACGGTCGACGTTTGAGACTGGGCCAGACGGTGACGCACACGGTGTAACCGAGGTGCTGAAAGGAGGGGTCATGGCGCAAGGGAGAGAGCGAACCAAGGAGCAGCTCTATCGCGAGGCCAAGCGGCTCGGAGTGAAGGGCCGTTCGAAGATGAACAAGGGCCAGCTCAAGGCTGCCGTCGACAGACGGCGTTAGGTACATCTCGCGCGGGGGAGGGAGGCGTTCGTCCTTCCTCCCTGGCGCAACACGATCGTCCTGATCTCCCACGGCCGCAGGTCGACTCGAACCTCGGACTCGCCGAGCACGAGGACGGCCTCGCAGGGCTCGGGTCGCTCGCAGACGACGCGCGCCTCGAGGCGGTCGCGCCGGCGACGTAGGGCCGAGAGGACGACGCCGTCGCCGCTGAGTTCCAGGCCCGCGTGCTCGCGTACCGCGCTCTCGCCCGTGCCCGGGGCGGTCAGGAACGGGTGCTGGTACCGCTCCATCTGCTCGAGCACTCCGGCCTCATGCCACGAGCCCGTGTGCGGATAGAGCGCGAAGCCGACGCTCCACGGCCCACGGCATTGCGCCGCCGGTAGCGCGATCTCGGGCCCCGCGTTGACCTCCCGGTAGGGATTGTCGCGTCGGCTGATGAGGCCGATCGCCCGGAGCAGCGTCAGCGCCAGCTGGCGGCCATCGACGAGCTCGTACTCCAGGACGTGCTCGAGGAGGACGGCCACGCCGCCCGCGTCGACGAAGCCTCGTGCGGGAAAGGTCGGGAGCGGCACCTCCCCGTGCCCGCCCTCGGCCTCGAGGCCGCGCTCGACGACCGCGAACTGCCCCTCCGCGTAGGAGACCTCCGCCCGCTCGGGCAACGGCACGTGGAACCGCAGGCGATGGTCGGGACATGGATTGTCGAACGAGATCCGCAGGCGGACGAACGGCTCGCCCGGCCGCACCTCGACGTGCATCGTCACCTCGACGAGGGCTTTGCGCCAGCGATAGGTGCGCACGACGAGCACCTCCCGTCCGCGGAGATCGATGCGCACCTCCTCGGGCTCGTCGACCTCGACGTCGTCGGGGCGCGGCGCGTAGTTGTAGCTGTCGCCGGCGTCGGCGCTGTCGACGAGCCGACCGACACCGCTCAGCTCGCGGCCGCCGCCGACGATGTCCAGCGTCCCGTCGGGACGGATCGAGACCGCGACCAGGCCGTTGTCGAGGGGATCCCCGGCCGGGATCTGCGCCTCGTCCGGTCGCACCGTGGTCCAGCCCAGCGGAGGCGCGGTCACCTCGGCGAACCGCCCGTCGCCGACCTCGATCACGTCCGCACGCAGGTGCGGCGAGGGATTCACGACCGCGATCGAGCCACGCTCGACAG
>JBKPFP010000491.1:0-2399 GCA_046744435.1 Actinomycetota bacterium
GTGCCGGTGGCGTACTACTCGTTCGGCGGCTGGAAGCAGTCGCTCTTCGGCGACCGGCACATCTACGGGCCGGAGGGGATCGACTTCTACACCCGCGGCAAGGTCGTCACCTCGCGCTGGCCGGATCCGGCGACGAGCAAGGTCGACCTGGGCTTCCCGCAGACGCGCTAGTCGACATTAGTCGACACCGTCTTCACGAGCGGCTACATTCTCTTCGTGCGTTGCCCGACTAGGCACGCGCTTCTCCTCGCACTCGCATTCAGCGTTCTGGCTACCACGGCGGCATTCGCTACGCCGTTGCCTCCTTCGGACGACTCACTGCCAGGTAGCGATTTTCAGGGCGCAGACGGAAACCAGATCAACGCAGCTCCGCTCATCGATTGGCAGCGTCTTCAGGCTGACGGGCGAGTCCACCACAGTCCGGACTCGAACGACCAAGACAGTGCTTTCGTGGGCGGCAGCAAAGAGAACGTGCCGTTGAACCAGGAGCGAACTCTGTGGGATTTCACGACCGAGGCCGACGGCGTCGATCCGCCCAAGAACAACATCCTCGACGCGTGGTCGACGTTCGATCCGCAAGGGCCCAACGCGTTCCTCTACCTGGCGTTCACGCGGCAAGGCGTCGTGGGCACGACGTTCGCGGTCTTCGAGCTCAACCACGACTCGCAACTGTGGTGGAACGGGCGGGCGGACATCCCCTGCCGGCGAACGGGCGATGTGCTCGTCTCGTACGAGGCACGGGGCAACCGTTCGTCGGACGTGAGCATCTGGCGCTGGGAGACCTTGTCGGCCCATGCCGCGACCGGGTGCGCGATGACGGGTCGGCTGCGCGGCGGCGCTAACTTCGTGCCGAACGTCGACGCCCAGGGCGCAATCAACGAAGCGGCGATCGCCTCGTACCTGCCCGGCTTCTACGAGGGCACGCTCATCCCCCGCCGCTTCGGAGAGGCGGCGCTGAACATCGGCAAGCTCCTCGGAGAGTGGTTCAACGACCCCTGCTTCGCCTTCGGCTCGTTCTGGATGCACTCGCGCTCCGCGACGTCGGCCTTTGCCAACCTCCAGGACTACGTCGCGCCGCGCCCGCTCGCCGTGCGAACCTGCGCCGCCTCGGGGACGAAGTTCCACGATCTCGATGCGGACGGACGCCGCGATAGTGGCGAACCGGGTCTTCCCCGCTGGGTGATCTGGGCCGACTACGACGACGACGGCTTGTTCGACAACGGCGAGCCATCAGCGATCACCGACAGCGAAGGCCAGTACGTAATCAACGACATTCGCCCGCCCGACGGGACGTACATGCTGCGGGAGACGCTGCTGACAAGGACTGCGCGCAGGCGCGCGGCCTCAAGCAACGTGACTTGCTCGTACCCGAACGACGGCACGCCCGGGGGCACGGGTTCCGCACCGGGTGGCCTATTTCACTGTGGCTGGGGGCCGATCGCAACGGCGACGACGACCTGGGCGCGGGGTCGTGACTTCGGCAACTACATGCCCGCCAGGATTGTGGTCAGGAAGAAACTCGTGCCGGCCACCGACGCGGGTCGCTTCGATCTCCTCGTGAACGGCGTGATCGAGGTACCGGCCGCGGGCAATGGAGCGAGGGGCGGGCGGAGCGTGCGGCCTGGTCGCAACACCGTCTCCGAGGCCGCAGTGAATGGAACGAATCCGCTCGACTACAGCTCCACGGTCGGGTGCAAGGTCGGCACGCGCCGCGCGCAGGTGCGGTCCGGCACGGTCTACGAGAACTTGCAGCTGTTGTCAGGTCAGCGTGCCGTTTGCACGTTCACTAACGTCCGCATCGGCGCGACCGCCATCGCCATCGACAAGACCGGGCCGGCCTCCGCAGTCGCCGGCGAGACGCTCCGCTACACCCTCTATGTCACGAATCCGGGCTATGTTCCCTTCCCCGAGGCCTCCCTCCGGGTCACCGATCCCAACTGCGACGATCCTCCCGAGCTTGTCGGGAAAGGTGGCGATGCGACACCACGGACGCTCGACCGTGGAGACACGTGGACGTACAGCTGTTCGCGGAAGACCACGGCGGCGGCCGATTGCACGCCATCCGTGGCGCCTAACACCGCGACAGTCACCGGGGAGGCTGCAGGGGTTTCCGTAAGCGACGAAGCCTCGATCGCGACCAGCCTCACGTGTCCTCCGACCCCGCCGACACCTCAACCGCCAGCACCACCGCCGCCCCCGCCACAACCTCCTGCACCGCCGTCGCCGTTGGTGCCGCCGGGGCCGAAGCCGCCGGATGCAGGGGACGCGGCTCGCGCGGGCTTCCTCGTGCGTCAGGCGACGCGAGGCTGCATCCGTGGTCGGGTTCCGCGCCTGAACTTTCAGGGCACGCGCATCGCTCGGGTCCAGGTCTTCGTGAACGGGAACCTGAGGCGCAGGCT
>JBKPFP010000120.1:0-6810 GCA_046744435.1 Actinomycetota bacterium
TCCTCGGCGGCCCGCGGAGCCCGGTGCGGGGGCCCACGAAGACCTTGACCGCGCCGGCCTGCACGAACAGCCTGACGAGCTCCTGCGCCAGCGCCCGGTCGATCTCGCGCGGCCGGCGGGGCGCGAGCTCCTGTCGATCGAGCCGCGGGTAGTAGACGTCGACGTCGAGCCCGTTCTGGTGCGAGGCGTGGCCTCGCCCGCCGAACCGCTCGTCGAAGACGCCGCCGCGCGGGCGGCTGAGGTCGCCGACTCCGACCCGCGGCGCGTCCGGATGCGCGGTGAAGTACCGGTCGAGCACGGCCAGCAGCATGGTGATCAGGCGATCGCTGCCCCAGCGGCGCCACGGCCGGTTCGGCACGCGCTTCAGCGGTGGGTCCCAGGTGAAGTACTGCGCGCTCTCCTCCGGGAGCTGGACGCCGTTCACGAGGTGGCCCGCCCAGGGCTTGCCGAGCGACCGCGACACGCGCCACTCGATCGGCTCGGTCGGATCGTGCGGGCGGGCGGGCGTCGACGCCGCCGCGAGGCCGAGGGCTCCCGAGACGGCGAGGAGCAGGATCAGGGCGACGCGGGGCAGCACCAGCTCACGTCCGAGGGAAAGACCGACGATAGCGGCCCGGACCGTTGCACTCCGCCGAACTTGGCGGCGATGCCGGCCACGGCCCGCACACGGAGCCGGTCGAGGCGCAGGAAGAGCCACTGGTCGGCGTTGACCCAGCCGACGAGGAGCCAGCGCCCGTTCGGTGACACGCTCAGCGTTCCGAACTCCCCGGCGGCCGAGTAGAGCGCCCGCTCCTCGCCGCGCTCCGCCTCGGCCTGCATGAGAACGACTTCGCTCTGGCCTCGCGCCGGAACCCAACGGATGAGGAAGAAGCGGTGTGCGTCACGGGCGAAGGCGACTCCGGACGGGCCTACGGGGAGGCCGATCGCCCACAGCTCGCGCCCGTTGCCGTCGAGCACCCGTAGCGAGCGCTCGCCGAGGGCTAGCAAGCGGGCGCCGTCCTCCGACCACGTGACCTGGGTCGGCGGCTCCAGGCCCGGCTCGGAGCGCCACCGCACCACGCCCGTGTCGGTGTGGACGAGCACGACGCGGTTGTCGACGGTGACGAACGCGAGCTCGTGCTGGGCGCTCGGGCGCCAGGCCGGAGGAGTCGGGTAGACGCGCCGCCGCAGCTCCGCGTCCCCGGTGCCGTCGCCGGCGACGACTCGGAGCGAGATGCCGCTCAGGTAGGCGACCCGGAAGCCGTCCGTCGACCAGCGCGCTCCGGAGATCGACCGCCCGCGTTCCAGCGACCAGCGGATGTTCCCCTTCGGGTCGACGGCCCGGAGCTCTTGCCCGCGCGAGACGGCGACGAACCGCGCCCGGGGCGACCATGACGCCTGCCGGTAGCGCCCCAGGAACCGCCTGGAGCCGTCCTGGCGCACGATCCAGGCGCCGCGCGGCGAGGTGACGAGCAGCGGGCCGGGGGCCGGGAGCGAGGTGAGGGCCGGTTTGGCGGGCACGGCCTGCTCGTCCTCGAACGCATTGCGCACCTCGTCCGCGACTGCACGGCCGGGTGGGGAGACCGCGGCGAGCAGGAGCGCGACGACCACCGCGGCGGCGATGAGCGGGCGCAGGTGGCGCCGCGGCCACGCGACGCGCTCGCGCCCTTCGAAGGAGCCGCGCACGAGCGGCCAGGCGCGGCGCTGGGCGTCGAGCTCGTCCGGCGGCCCGATCCGCTGGAGCTCGCGACGCACCTCGTCGCTCACGGGCGCCTCCGGTCGAGGATCTCCTCGAGGCGGTCGAGTCCGCGGCGCAGGCGCGAGTTGACCGTCCCGCGCGGAAGGTCGAGCATGCCGGCGATCTCGCCGGGCGAATAGTCGAGCAGGTAGCGGAGCACGATCACGGCGCGGTGCTCCGGGGAGAGCGAGGCGAGCCCAGCCGCCACGTCCTCTGGGAATGGGTTGGTGAGGTTGTCCTCGGTGTCTTCCTCGATGTGCGCGTGCGGGTCCTCGGGCGCCTCGCGGCGCAGAGCGCGGGCACGCGACCAGTCGATCGCGCGGTTGACGACGATCCGGTGCAGCCAGGGCCCGAACGGACGGCGTCGGTCGAAGCGGTCGAGATTGCGCACGGCGGCGAGGAACGCCTCCTGCGCGATGTCCTCGGCGGCAGCGCCGTCCTGGACGACGAGGAACGCAGCGCGATGCGCGCGTGGCCAATGCTCGCGAAAGAGCGCCTCGAGATCCGAGACCGATCCCGCCTGTGCGCCTCGGATCCAGGCGCGCTCCTGACGGGTGGGGGGCGCCATCGCGCGCTGACTATACGAGCGGGGTTGGCCATGAGGTCCATACGCGGGCGGTGCCCGGAGAGGTCCGGGACCCCCGCGCGCCCGTGCCGCGTATCTCCGATGTGACCTCGCGCCGGAAGGAGCTCCGATGAAACGCCTGGCATTCCTCTCCCTGCTGGCCCTGTTGCCCACGAGTGCCGCCCTTGCCGACGGCTGCCCGCCGACGACGTGCGGCTCGACGAGCGTCGTGCAGCCTGGCTCCCGCGTGGTCGTGCTCCGGCCGAGCGGCCAGTCGGGCCCCGCCCTGGGCTACGACCTCGTCGCCCGCAACTGGCGCTTCTCGCTTCCGAGCGGAATGCTGAGCGCGGACGGCACGACGTTCGTCTCGGCGCGGAGCCGCCAGGGCAGGGCGTTCACCGAGGTCCTGCGCTACGACGCACGAACCGGGCGAGTTCGGTCGCGCTGGCCGGTCGGAGGCCGCCGGATGGGCGTCACCGGAGTGTCGGCGGACGGTCACAGCGTGGCGCTCGCCGAAACCCGTAGAGACAGCGTCGTGATCGCAGTTGCCGGGCGGCGAGGGCGCTCCGTGATCTCCCTCCGCGGCAACTACCAGGTGGAAGCGCTGTCTCCGGACGCGCGGCGAGTCTATCTCGTGCACTGGACCCGAACCGGCTACACGCTGGAGAACGTCGACCTCGCGACGCGGAGGATCCACCCGACGAAGCTCGCCGACCCGGGCGAGCGGATGGAGGGCTTCGCCCTCGCCGCGGTCGGGACGCGAGACGGACGCTGGTTGCACACGCTCTACACCAAGCCGAACGGCGAGAGCTTCGTGCACGCGCTCGACCTCGCCGCGGGTGTCGGGCACTGCATCGACCTGCCGCTACGGGGCGACTTGTTCACGCTCGGCGCGACGGCGCTGACGCTCTCGTCCGACGAGCGGCGCCTCTACCTCGCCAGCCCCCTGCTCGGGCGCGTGACGACCGTCGACGTCGAGCGCCTGCGGGTCGCGCGAGTGTCGCGCTTCCGGCCGGTTCCACCGGCGCGGTACAGCCCTGGAACCCCGCTCACCGCCGCCATGAGCGCGAACGGGCGCATGGTCGCGTTCACGCTGGGCCCGCTGCTTTGGCTCTACGACGCGGCCTACGGGAAGACGCGGCGGCCGGTCTGGTCTCCCTACGGCATCGCCGGCGTCGGCTTCCGACCGGACGGCCGGCGCGTCGTCGCAATCGGGGCGGCCGGGGACGCGGCGACCTTCGACGCGGCGACCGGGAAGCGGATTAGCTAGGCCCAGAGGAGCAGCACCAGCAGCAGACCCACGACCTGGAGCACGAGCCCGATCACCCCGAGCACGAGCCCTGCCCGGGCGAAGCCCTCGCCGCCGACGGCCGGGTCGCGGCGGATCTCGCCTTCGGCGCTCCGCGAGAAGACGATCGCGAGGATCGAGAGCACGATCGGGAGCACGAGGAACCCGAGGATCCCGCAGACGAGCGACGCGACCGCATAGCCGCTCGTGCGCTGCTGGACGGGTGCGGCGGGAGGCTCCACAGCGAGGCGAATCTAGCTCGCCGCGACGGGGGTCGCAGCCGCCTCCGTGGCCTCCGCGATCTCGCGTACGACCTCGACGACGTCGCGGTTCGCATTGAACACCCGCAGCTGGCGGTCGGCGCCGTTGCCCTTGCGGAGGATCGCCTGAATGCCTTCGAGCTCGCGCTCCGAGCCGAGCTCCTTCGCGTGCGGCTCGACGTCGCGGAGCCGGCGCCGCACCAGCTGCGCGACGGGCGTGCGGTTGCGGTGGCCGGTGGCGAGGTCCATGAGCGGCGCCTCGAGCCCGTAGCGCGCGGCCAGCCACTTGTTCTCGCTGGTGAGGATCCGGTGGTAGGTGCGGATCTCCTCGCCGCGCTCGTACTGCTCGGAGTAGAGCTTGACGAGCGCCTGGCAGTAGGCGGCGAGCGCCACGGCGTCCTCGACCCGCGTGACCGCGTCGCAGATGCGCACCTCGACCGTCCCCAGCTTGGGATGCGGGCGGATGTCCCACCAGATGTGCGTGTAGTCCGCGATCGTCCCGGTCTTCTCGAGCTGCCCGACGACCTCCGCGTAGTCGTTGTAGTCGCGGAAACGAGGCGGCGGGCCGGAGCGCGGGAAGGCGGCGAAGACGAGCTGGCGGGTCGAGGCGAGCCCGGTCGGCTCGCCACGCCAGAACGGCGAGCTGGCCGAGAGCGCGAGCAGGGCGGGCAGCTCGAGCAGCAGCCCGTTCACGACCTGGATCGCCTTCTCGGCGTCGTCGACGGCGACGTGGATGTGCAGGCCGAAGATCAGCTCGCGCCGCGCGACGTACTGCATCTGATCGACAAGCGCGTGATAGCGGTCGCGGGCGGTGATGCGCTGGCGCTCGAAGTGGCTGAACGGATGCGTGCCGGCCGAGCCGACCCGCAGCGACTGCTTGCGCGCCACCGAGGTCACGTACTCGCGCAACTTGCGCAGCTCCTGGTCGACGTCCGCGGCCGTCCGGCAGACCGGTGTCGCGATCTCGAGCACGGACTGCATCAGCTCCGGCTTGATCTGCGCCTCGAGCTCGTGGCCCACGACCGAGGCGAGGACGGTGTCGACGTGCTGGACGAGGTCGAAGCTCTCGCCGTCCAGCAGCATGTACTCCTCTTCGACCCCGAGCGTGTAGGGATCGCCCGCGCCGAACTTGTGGTCGAGCACGCTGCCACCGGCGGCAAAGCCCTCCGCGGTGATGCTCGAGGGGTAGATCTGCTTCACGCCCGCGGGACCTTATCTCCGGTCGGCGTGACTACCCAAGCAGCGCGTCGGCCTCGATCTCGACGAGCCAGCGCGGATCGAACAGGGTGGGGACGACCACCCCCGTCGCAGCGGGCCGCACGTCTCGGAAGACCTCGGCGTGGGCACGGGCGACCCCCTCCCAGTCCTCGACGCGGACGATGAACATCCGCGTGCGGACGACGTGCTCCGGTCCCGCCCCCGCCTCGGCCAGTGCCGCGGTGATGATCTCGAAGCAGCGCTTCGCCTGCCCGTAGGCGTCCTCGGGCGGGTCGGCGTCGTCGGGCATCACGGGCGCGGTGCCGCTGACGAAGACCCTGTCGCCCGCCACGACTGCACGCGAGAAGCCGAAGACCGGCTCGTACGGAGAGCCCGAGGAGATGAGTCTCCGTTCCACATACGTAGTATCGCCGCCCTTGGACGCGCTTCGGCAGGTGGACGACTGGCCGGCGGAGAACGTCGCCGTCGCGGTGCTCGGGCGGGAGCGCGAGGTCGGCCGCATCGGTGACTCGGCGCGGAGCTATCGCTGGGCCTCGGTGACGAAGCCGGTCACCGCCCTCGCGTGCCTCGTCGCCGCCGAGGAGGGGACGCTCGACCTCGACGAGCCCGCCGGCCCCCCCGCGTCGACGGTCCGGCACCTGCTCGCACACGCCTCGGGGCTGCCGTTCGAGGGCGAGAGCCCGATCGCGGCGCCGGGCAGGCGGCGGATCTACTCGAACACGGGCTTCGACGAGCTGGCGCGCGTGGTCGAGGCGCGGGCCGAGATGCCGTTCGCCGAGTACCTGCGCCAGGCCGTGCTCGAGCCGGTCGGCATGGCAGGCGCCGAGCTTCGCGGCACAGCCGGGGTCGGGCTCTGGGGAACGCTCGACGACCTCGTGGCCTTGGCGCGCGAGCTCTTGGAGCCGACCGTGGTCGCGCGCGAGACGCTCGACGAGGCGACGAGCGTCCAGTTCCCGGGTCTCGCAGGCGTCCTCCCTGACTTCGGGCGCTACGACCCCAACGACTGGGGGCTCGGCTTCGAGCTCCGGGACGCCAAAGACCCGCACTGGACGGGCACGCGGCCCTCCGCACGCACGTTCGGCCACTTCGGCGGCAGCGGCACCTTCCTCTGGGTCGACCCCGAGGCCGGGCTCGCGCTCGCCTGCCTCACCGACCTGGACTTCGGCGACTGGGCGAAGGAGGCATGGCCGCGGCTCTCGGATGCTGTCTTCGAGGCCTTTCGCCGCGGGTAAGGACCTGTAAGGCGGAACTCGTAGTACCGCCGAGCGGGTACAACGCGCTAATAGAGCAGCAAATGGCGACAGTCGAACGAAACACGAAACGCAGCGGACCCCGCACGAGCTCCCGGTCTTCGTGGCGAGCGACGGCCGGCGCGCACGTCGGGGCGGGTCAGCGAGCGGACGGCGCCGTGCAGGCCCTTGCGCGCGAGCCGCTTCGCCTCACCCGGCCGCGGGCCGAAGCCGGCACGCCAGAGCAGGCGCTCGGCCTGTGTCGGCCGAAGTGCCCTCGATAGACCGGGATTCGTCTTCTCGCTGCGGCAGACAAAACGGCTGAGACCCTGATTCGTTCATCGGCCGTTCGACGCGCAGACGATAGCCCTACATGGTCAGCTTTCACGTCAGGTGTGTCGACCGGTCAGTTCAGACGGACGCACGGGCACAGCCCGTGCGGAGGCTGTTTGCGTAACCGGCGCGGCTTAGTCGGCTGCGAACAGTGGCCGCACGTACTCGTCGAACGTCGCCCGGTCGCAGCTGGCCACCGT
>JBKPFP010000487.1:0-1432 GCA_046744435.1 Actinomycetota bacterium
AGGCGAGCACCCAACCGATCCCGGGCACCGTTAGTAAGAGCGGTACGTAGCGGTGGTCGGCGCCGAGGCGGCGCAACTCGCGCTCGCAGTCGTTGATCTCTCGGTCGAGTTCGTCGATCAAACGCAGGCTGGCTTCGATCGTTCCCTGCCACGGCTCGGGGAGTCCGAGCCGGGCGAGCAGTTGGCGGCCGCGGACACCAAAGAGATCGGTGACCGGGCAGGGTTTGCCGTGGGTGAGCAGGACGGCGTGCACGCGTTGCTTCAAGCTCGAGCGGTGACGCACCAGGTGAAGTCGCCAGCGAGCACGCTCGCGCTCGGCGCGTACGAGGGGGTCCGGTAGCCAGATCGCCGGCACCAGGTCGCGACGCGCCAGCTCGGCCAGCACCCAGGCGTCGATCCTGTCGGTCTTGCAGGCCAGCGGTGCCAGCCCCTTCACTTTCTGCGCGTCCGCGATCTCGACCTGCCAGCCAGCCAGCTCGAGCCGATCGTGCACGAAGCGCGCACCGTTCATCGACTCGATCGCCGCGCGGACCGGCGCGTCGTGCCGAGCGAGACGCGCGCTCAGGCCGTGCAGCCCGTCAACGTCCGGCGGCGCCACACCAACGTCGACGGTCCGACCCTCGCTGTCGAGCAGATGAAAGTCGAGACGCTTGCGGCTGAGATCCAACCCGGCGTACAACATCGCAACAGGGCCTCCCTTCGTCTACCAAGGACGCGCGGAGCATCACTCCGCGGGAGGCCCTTCTTCATGGCATTCCTTACCATTTTCGCGCTGCGGGAGGGGGACTGAGCAACAGCGCATGCTACGGCGTTTTTCCTGCAACTACGCCGTTTCGTGTGCCAGACGCACCCCTCCCTCCAAGAGCCCTGAGTCTCCCTGAGAAACCTCGAACCTGTCCCCAGAACCGATCCCCAAGGAAGGCTCGGCCCAGCCAATCGTCGACCCCGAGCGCGAAGCGCCTGAGGTGAGATCGAAGGGCGCGTTCACTCTTGCATCGGCGGAAGGCTGAGTACCGTGAAGATGCGTCGTAGTCGCTCATCGAGGTTGGCAGCAGGCTCATACGAGCGAAGCACGATCGGGTAAGACGCGGCGGCCTTCACGCGAGCTTCGCCTCGCATCTTCGACTCTTCACCCGTGGCAGCCAAAGCCCACTCTGTTTCCTAGATTCCATCAGCATCAGTTTGCCCTGAGGACCAGATGACTTTCGGCTCGGTTTCCTCTTTCGCTCTAGCGCGGCGCGATCAGGCTGCGGTGCGAGCGGGCAGCAGCAACCGTCCGGCCCGCCAGGCAACGGCGAAGAGCAGTACGGCTGCTCCGGAGAAGACTCCCAGGGCGGCCACGGAGACAGAGGCAGCAAGCGCCTGCGATGTCCCAACACCGGAGGCGGCGAGCGCGGCGGTTCCGGCGCCTGCCTGGGTGGCTGCACCGGCC
>JBKPFP010000325.1:0-5759 GCA_046744435.1 Actinomycetota bacterium
GGCTCGACGAGGAGCGCGGCGTTCGAGCTGGCGAGCCCGGTCAGGTAGCGGACGTTGACGGGATCGGAGACGAGGAACGGCCCCTCGAGCGTCTCCCGCAGGCGGTCGATCCGGTCGTTCACCTGGACACCAGGAACTCGAGCGCCTCGCGGTACCCGTCCGGGCCCTTGCCGATGATCACGTTGGCGGCGAGCTCGGCGGTCACGGAGCTCCGGCGCCACTCTTCGCGCTCGTAGAGGTTCGACAGGTGCACCTCGACAATGGGGACCTCGACGATCTCGAGCGCGTCGCGGATCGCGTAGCTGTAGTGCGTCCACGCGCCCGGGTTGACGATCACGCCCTCGGCCCAGTCGAGCGCCTCGTGGCACCAGCCCACGTACTCCCCCTCGCTGTTCGTCTGCCTGGAGCGGACGGTGCAGCCGAGCTCGGCGGCCCAGGTCTCGATGCGCTCCTCGAGCTCGCGCAGTCCGAGGCCGCCGTAGACCTCTGGGTCTCGACGGTCGAGGACGTCGAGGTTGACCCCGTTGAGCACGTCGACTCGCACGGCGCCGACTCTACCCAGCTATCAACTCGTCGAGCGCGCGCCGGACGACGTCGTCTGGGAGGACGACGCCTGTGCGGGGGCTTCCCGGCCGGTCGAGCAGGACGAGGCGCAGCTCGCCCTTCGCCCGCTTCTTGTCGCGTCGCATCGCGGCCCAGGCCAGCTCGCGGTCGGCGCGGACCGGGCGCGGTCGGAGCAATTCCTCGACGACAGCAGTGTCGATGCCCGACAGCCGGAGCGCTGCGAGCAGGCCGAGCGCGACGGCCTCGCCGTGCGAGACGCGGTAGCCGGACCCCGCCTCGAGAGCATGCGCGAACGTGTGCCCGAGATTGAGCATCGTCCGCGGGCCGCGCTCGAACGGGTCCCGGAGGCAGACGGCGGTCTTGAAGGCGGCACAGCGCCGGATCAGCTCGGGCTCGGGCAGCTCCCAGAGGGGCTCGCCGGCGAGCAGCGCGGTCTTCACCGCCTCCGCGAGGCCGGTGTCGCGCTCGGACCTGGGCAGCGAAGCCAGCAGCGCCGGATCGATCACCGTCCGTACGGGCCAGTGGAAGGCGCCGATGAGGTTCTTGCCCTCGGGGAGGTCGAGCGCCGTCTTCCCGCCGATCGCAGCGTCGACCTGCCCGACCAGCGTCGTCGGGACCGGCGTCCAGGGAACACCGCGCAGGTACGTGGCCGCGGCGAAGCCGGCTGCGTCGGTCGTCGTGCCGCCGCCGAGGGCGACGAGCACGCCGCCGCGGTCGAGCCCGAGCTCGCGCCAGAGCGCCTCGCACGCGGTGAGCGTCTTCGCCTCTTCCCCTGACGGCAGCTCGTGCGTCGAGGCCAGCCGCTTGCCCAGTGCGAGCTGGGCGTCTGCGCCGTGGATGCCGGCGACCCGCGCGTCGGCGACGAGAGCCAGCTCGCCCTCGCCCGGCACGAGCCGGCCCAGGTGCTCGAGCGCGCCGACTCCGACGTGGACGCCGCCGGCGGCCAGGACGACGTCGTCGGCGTCGCGGGCGCTCGCGTCCGCCGCCTCGCGGTAGAGCGGGTCGCGCTCCGCGAACAGCTCCCGAAAGCGCGTTTCGTCCTGCGCGAGGGGCCGGTCGCCGCCGCCGGCACGGCGCCAGGCGTCCTCGACACCGACGTGCAGGTGGACGGTCACGGCTCGCTCCCGGAGCAACCCACGGGTCGCGTCGCTCGTCACCGCGCCGCCGCCGAGAGCGACCACCGCCGGCCGGTTCCTACGCAGGGCCTTGCGCACGGCTTCCGTCTCCAGCACGCGGAAGGCGGTCTCGCCCCGCTCGCCGAAGAGCTGCGGCACCGACCGGCCGGTCTCCCGCTCGATCTCGCGGTCGAGGTCGACGAGCTCACGCTCCAGGCGCTCGGCGACCTCGCGGCCGACGGTCGACTTGCCGGCGCCCATGAAGCCGATCAGGGCGACGTGCTTGTCTAGCGGGGCGTCCAGTCGATCCGTTCCCTGTAGGCGCCGTGCGCGGCGAGGAAGTCGGTGAGCGCGTCCCCGCCGAACTTCTCGCGGGCGGCCCGGGCCAGCTCGAACGCGACCACGGCCTCGGCCACGACGGAGAGCGCCTCGACCGCCGAGACGTCGCTCCGCTCGACGAGCGCCTCGGCGGGCTCGCCGGTCTCGAGGTCGACCGACTGCAGCGGCCGCATGAGCGTCGGCAGCGGCTTCATGGCCGCCCGCACGACGATTTCCTCGCCGTTCGAGACTCCGGCCTCGATGCCGCCGGCCCGGTTCGACTCACGGTGGAGGCCCCGGTCGTCACGGAAGATCTCGTCGTGGGCCTCGGAGCCCCGGGCGCCCGCCAGCGAGAAGCCGTCGCCGATCTCGACGCCCTTCACCGCCTGGGTGCTCATCAGCGCGCCGGCCAGCCGCCCGTCGAGGCGTTCCTCCCTCGTCGCGTAGGAGCCGAGGCCCGGAGGCACGCCACGTGCGCGCACATCGACGACGCCGCCGACCGTATCGCGATCGGCCCTGGCCGCGTCAACGTCCCCCTCTTCGAGCACGGTGCCCGCGACCTCGATCTCGATCGTCGCCAGGAGCGCCTTCCCGACCGCGCCGGCAGCGACGAGCAGCGCCGTCTGCCGCGCGCTCGCGCGCTCGAAAGCATCGCGGACGTCCTCGAGGCCGAACTTGAGCGTCCCCGGAAGATCGGCGTGACCCGGGCGCGGCAGCCTCACCGGCTTCGTGCCCTTCCCCTGCGGCTCGCCCTCGGGCGGCCACGGGCTCATTCCCCACGCCCAGTTCTCGTGGTCGCGGTTGCGGACGACGAGCGCCAGCGGCGTGCCGAGCGCGCGGCCGTGGCGGAGGCCGGCCAGCACCTCGACCACGTCTTGCTCGAGCTGCTGCCGCGGGCTGCGGCCGTACCCCTGCTGCCGGCGCGCGAGGTCGCGGTCGATCGCGGCGCGGTCGAGAACGAGGCCGGAGGGAAGGCCGGTGAGGATGCCGACCAGCGCCGGTCCGTGCGACTCGCCGGCCGTCGCGAGCTTCAGCGTCACGGCTCCAAGCCTACGGCGCGCCGCATCACGTCGACGGGCGCGGAGACCCCGGTCCAGAGCTCGAAGGCGGCGGCTCCCTGGGCGACGAGCACCTCTAGCCCGCCGATCACCTCCGCCCCGGCCTCGCGCGCGGCCCTGGTCGTGGCGGTCTCCGGGTACGGGAGGTCGACGAGCGTCTGCCCGGGGCCGAGCTCGACGAGCACCTCGTCGCGAACCGGCGTCGCGTTGACAACGAGGTCGGCGTCACCCACCTCGGGCGGCCACGCGCCTTTGCGTGAGAAGGCGCGTGCGCCGGGCAGAGCGTGCGCGAACGCGCGGGCCGCTCCTCCGTCTCCGAGCACGACCGCCCGCTCGGGCTCACGGCCCGAGAGGACCGCGGCGTCTGTCGAGTGGCCGCGAATACGACCGCTTTCGAAGACGAGCGTGTTCACCGAGGGCAGCTCGGTCTCGGCAAGCGCCGCCGCGGCGAGCTTGTGCGGAGCGGTCACGTTGGCACCCGCGAAGCCGGAGGCGGCAAGGCCGCGCACCGCGGCCTCGAGCTCGTCAGGCCCGACGTCGCAGGCCACGTAGGCCCAGTCGAGGCCGCGCGCGGCGAAGGCCGCGTTCTGCATCCGCGGCGAGAGCGATTCCGAGACGGGACGGCCGAGCAGCGCTATGAGCCGGGTCCGACCCGAGATCACCTGTAGTTCGTGTTCTTGTAGTTCTCGAACTCCTGCGCGCTCGCGGTGAAGAAGTGGTGCACCTTGTCCGGCTTGCGCACGAAGAACAGATAGTCGACGTTCGCCGGATGCGCCGCGGCCTGCATCGAGGCGAGACCGGGGTTGGCGATCGGCGTCGGCGGCAGTCCGTGGATGTCCGGGTTGCGCGTGTTGTAGGGATTGTCGCTCTCGAGGTGTGACCGTCGAAGCGGCTCGGTCCCCGGCACGTTGAGGCCATAGCGCGTCGTGGCGTCGATGCCGAGATTCATGCCCGCGCGCAGGCGGTTGTAGATGACCGCTGCTACGAGCCCACGCTCCTCCGGCGCGATGACTTCCTTCTCGACGAGCGACGCGATGATCAGGACGTCGTACGGCGTCAGGTTCCGCGACCGGGCGTAGCGGAGGTTGACCTGAGCCCAGTTGCGCTCGAAGGACTCGAGCTGGCGGTTGACGAGCTGGCGCGACGTCGTCTGCGGCTCGAACTCGTAGGTCGACGGGAAGAGGAAGCCTTCGAGCGACCGTCGCGTGCCGTCGCCGGCGAACTTCCCCGGGATCCTCGAGCTCGCGGTCGCCCGGGTGTATGCCGCCGCGGAAAGCCGCGGGTTCACGTTGCGCCGCTCGCGCGCGATGCGGTTCACCTCGCGGATCCGGTCGGCCATCTGGGCGCGCGTGAACCCCTCGGGGAAGATGATCTTCAGCGGCCGTGGGGCTACGACCGGCGCCGGCGCCGGCTGTTCGTCGGTCTCACGGATGCTCCCGACCGCGACCGTGGCCAGCCACACGGCGAGCCCGAGAAACCCGACGAGGAGGACGAGCGCGAAAGCGCGGCGCGCCATGAGCCGGGCGCGGGAGGGCCGGTGATGGCGCCTCGGCGGCAGCGGCGGCTGCGTGGATGTCAGCTGCTCTTGCTGGTCGACCATGTCAGGTAGCTGGAGAGGAGGTGAGCGGCCGCGCGGGCGTCCGTCGGCGCCTCGGCGTCGAGGGCCCGTTCCGCCAGGTCTGTCGTGAACCGCTCGTCGAAGCTCTCGACCGGGACGTCGAGCGCGGCGCGGAGTGACTCGACGAACTGCTCGGTCTCGGCTGCCTGGTCCCCGTGCTCGCCGCGCAGTGTCAGCGGCAGGCCGACGACGACTCGCTCGACGCCCTCAGCCCGCACCAGCTCGGCGAGCTCGGCGAGCCCGTCTTCGGTTGCGGCCTGCTGAACGACTCCCACCGGCCGGGCAATGGTGCCCGTGGCGTCGGAGACCGCCACCCCGGTTCGTGCCGAGCCGAAGTCGAGCGCGAGGACCTTCACGCGAGGGCTGACGTTAGCTGCGAACGCGCGACCTCGTAGGCCTCTTCGAGCCCGCCGGGGTTCTTGCCGCCGGCCTCGGCGAGGTTCGGGCGGCCTCCGCCTCCGCCGCCGATCTTCTTGGCCGCCTCGCGTGCGATCGCCACAGCGTCGGCGCCCTGGTCGACAGCCGAGCGGTCGAGGTTGACGACGAGGTACGCGCGGCCGTCGTCGACCGAGCCGAGCAGCACCGCGTTCGCCTGCTTCGCCCGGCGGATCTCGTCCGAGAGATCTCGGAGCGCCGAGCCCTTGAGCGCCTTCACCTCGGCGACGACGATCCCGTCCGACTCGTCGCGGACGACGACCTCCGTCTCGGCGGGCGCAGGCCCTTTCTTCGCCTGCTTGCGCGCCTCGAGCAGCTCCTCGCGCAGCTCCGAAGCCTCCTCGGCCTTCGCGGCGAGGTACGCGAACGCCTCCCCCGAGGTGACGGCCTCGATCCGGCGCGCTCCGGAGCCGACCGAGCTCTCGGACAGGATCACGAACGAGCCGATCTCGGCCGTCCAGCGGACGTGCGTGCCGCCGCAGAGCTCGCGCGAGAACCCGGGAATCTCCACGACGCGCACCTCGTCGCCGTACTTCTCGCCGAAGAGCATCATCGCCCCGAGCTTGCGCGCCTCCTCGATCGGCGTGACGAAGGCGCGGACCGGCAGGTTCTCGAAGATCTTCTCGTTGACGATGCGCTCGACCTCGTCGC
>JBKPFP010000361.1:0-2177 GCA_046744435.1 Actinomycetota bacterium
ACGAGGCCCTGTTACAACCTCGTCGAGATCGTCGGCTCGCACGTCGACGTCTGGCGCAAGTACCCGTTCCACGGGCAGGAGCGGATCATCCAGTTCTCGACCGAGACGCTCGCGTTCGAGAAGTACACGGCGCGGATCGAGGACGAGGTGACGGTCCGGTCGTGAGGGCAATCGCGCTAATCGACGGCGAGCATCACGTCGACGTCGTGCGCGACGCGCTCGCCGAGCTGCCCTTCGAGTTCGTCGGCGCGATCCTGGTCGGCGGCACCGAGAAGCTGCGCGGCGGCGAGGAGTACGGGCTGCCGCTGCTCTCGTCGCTCGACGAGGCCGACGCGGAGGCGGTCGTCGATCTCTCCGACGAGCCGGTACTCGGGCCGCGCGAACGGATGCTGTGGGCGAGTCGGGCTCTGGCGCGCGGGCTCGGCTACGTCGGCCCGGACTTCCGCTTCGAGCCTCCGGTGTACCTGCCGTTTCTCTCCGTTCCCTCGCTCGCGGTGATCGGCACCGGCAAGCGAGTCGGGAAGACGGCCGTCACCGGGCACCTCGCGCGGCTCCTGGCGCAAGACCACAACGTCATCGTCGTCTCGATGGGACGCGGCGGGCCGCCCGAGCCGGAGATCGTCGAGGTGGCACCGACGCTCGAGGAGCTCCTGAAGATCTCGCGTAGAGGTGGACACGCTGCTTCCGACTACCTGGAAACCGCGGCGCTCGCAGGCGTGCCGACGATCGGCTGCCGCCGCGCCGGCGGCGGGCTCGCCGGGCAGGTGTTCACGTCGAACGTTCGCCGCGGCGCCGAGCTGGCCGAGTCGCTCGCCCCGGAGCTCGCGATCTTCGACGGGAGCGGGGCGGCGATCCCGCCCGTCTGGGTGAACGCGCGCATCCTCGTCGTCGGGCCGGGCCAGGACGCGACGACGTTCCTCAATCCGTACCGAGTGTTCGTCTCCGACCTCGTGCTGATCATTGGTGGTGGAGATGCGCAGCCGATCCGAGAGCTGAAGGACATCCCCGTGATCGGCGTCGAGCTCCGGCTGCGGCCCGTGGTTCCGCTCGAGGGCAGGCGTGTCGCCGTCTTCACGGCCGGGCCCGCGCCGGTCGATCACCTGGACGCCGAGGTTGTACACGTCTCCCGCAACCTCGCCAACCGCGCCGCCTTGCGCGAGGAGCTCGAGCACATCGAGGCCGATGCGTACCTCGTCGAGATCAAGGCGGCCGCGATCGACGTCGTCGCCGAGGCGGCGGCCCAGCGTGGGGTCGAGTGTCTCTTCGCCGACAACGAGGTGCGGCCGCTGCCGGGCGAGCCCGATCTCGACGGCGAGCTGCTGTCCCTGGCGGAGGCGGCGCAGAAGGAGCCGGTCGCGTGACCGAGCGCAGGCGCACCGACCCGCTGCCGCTCGGCGGGGGCGGCGAGCCGTACTCGAAGGGTCTGATGGCGCGGGCGCTGATCCGCGTCGGGGTCCCGCCCTCGCGTGCGTACGACCTCGCCCGCACGATCGAGGAGGATCTCGCCGAGCGCGGGGTGGAGTCCGTCGACCTCGACCGCGTCGAAGAGCTGGCGAACCAGGTGCTCGAGGATGTCGAGGTCGAAACGACAGTGGGGCGGCTCCGTCGCTACCAGGAGCTGGACGAGCTCGACCTGCCGATCATCGTCCTCATCGGCGGCGCCACGGGAACCGGCAAGTCGACCATCGCGACGGAGATCGCCTACAGGCTCGGCATCACGCGCGTGACGTCCACGGACTTCGTCCGCCAGACGATGCGCGCGTTCTTCAGCCCCGACTTCATGCCCTCGATCCACCACTCGAGCTTCGACGCGGGCACGCCGCTGCGCAGCGCCGAGCAGGAGGAGGTCGACCCGCTGCTGCACGGCTTCCTCGACCAGACGCGCCACGTGCTCGTCGGGGTCAAGGCCTCGATCGACCGCGCGCTCGAGGAGGGATGGTCGATGGTGCTGGAGGGCGTCCACCTGGTGCCGGGGATGCTGCCGCCGATCGAGAACGCGCTCGTCGTCCAGTGCGTCGTCGTCATCGAGAGCGAGGAGACGCACGCCGGCCACTTCTGGATTCGCGATCTCGCCTCGGACGGTATGCGGCGCCTCGACAAGTACCTCGACCGGCTCTCGGACATTCGCTACCTCCAGGACTACATCGTCGAGCGGGCCGAGAAGGAGGGCGTCCCTG
>JBKPFP010000023.1:0-2686 GCA_046744435.1 Actinomycetota bacterium
TGGAGCACGGAGGCGCCGTCGGCGCCCAGCACCCGCCGCAGGCTCTCGAGCACCGTCTCGACCGGGGCCGAGCCGGCCAGGCGTGCGAGCGCCTCGGCCTCGGCGCGGGCGCGGTTGCCCTGCGCGGCGCGCCTGGCGGCAAGGTCGACGAAGGCGCTGACGATGGCGGCGACCGCGAGGAAGACGACGAGCGCGAGGACGTTCTCGCTGTCGTCGATCGTGAACTCGTGGAGCGGCGGCGTGAAGTACCAGTTGGCGAGGAGAAAGCCGCTGATAGCGGCGACGAGCGCCGGCAGCAGGCCGCCGACCGCGGAGACGCCGGTCACGAGCAGCAGGAAGAGCAGCAAAACGCTCGGCAGCCCGAGTTGCTCCCGCAGGTGCGAGAGCACGAAGGCCAGAATCGGCGGCCCGACCAGGGCCAGCGCGAGCCCGATCGCGACGCGTCTGCTCGGCAGCGTCGCCGGGCGCCTGGTTCGCGGGAGGGTGAAGGCCTCCTCGGCCGCGTCGGGATGGCTGACGACATGGATGTCGATGCGCGTTCCCGAGCCGCGAATGACCTTGCCGATGACAGACCCTCGCGTCAGCCGCTGCCAGCGAGAGCGGCGGCTCGCGCCCATCACGAGCTGCGTCACGTTCAGCGACCGCGCCGCGTCGAGCAGGGCGTCGCCGATGTCCTCGCTGACGACTTCGTGGTACTCACCGCCGAGCTCCGCGACGAGATCCCGTTGGCGCTCGAGCAGCTCGGCCGCGGGGGCCGCGAGGCCGTCCTGAGGGATGACGTGGACGGAGACGAGCTCGCCCTTCATCCGGTCCGCCATGCGGGCGGCGCGGCGGATGAGCCGCTCTCCGTCGGGCGAGCCGGTCAGCGCGACCATCACGCGCTCCCTCGTCTCCCAGGGCTCCTCGATGCCGTGGCGCCGCCGGTACTCCTCGAGGCCCTCGTCGACTCGGTCCGCGAGCCAGGCGAGCGCGAGCTCGCGGAGCGCCGAGAGATTCCCCGGCCGGAAGTAGTTGGCGAGGGCAGCGTCGATCCGCTCGGCCGGGTAGACGTCCCCGCGAGCCAGCCGGTTGCGAAGAGCGACCGGCGTCAGGTCGACGAGCTGGAGCTCGTCGGCCCGGCGGACGACCTCGTCGGGGATCGTCTCGCGCTGCTTGATGCCCGTGATCTCCTCGACGACGTCGTTGAGCGACTCGAGGTGCTGGACGTTGAGCGTCGAGATGACGTCGATCCCCGCGCCAAGCAGCTCCTCGACGTCCTCCCAACGTTTCTCGTTGCGCGAGCCCGGCGCGTTCGTGTGCGCGAGCTCGTCGACCAAGGCGATCTGGGGACGGCGCTCGAGGATCGCGTCCACGTCCATCTCCTCGAGCGTGGTTCCGCGGTACTCCACCTTCCGGCGCGGGATGACCTCGAGATCGCCGACCTGCGCGGCCGTCTTCGCGCGTCTGTGTGGCTCGACGAAGCCGGCGACGACGTCCTCGCCGTAGTCGCGGCGGCGCCTCCCCTCGTTCAGCATCGCGTACGTCTTGCCGACGCCCGCTGCGGCGCCAAGATAGATGCGCAGCTGGCCTCGCGCCATGGCTAAAGGCTACGCCCGCCTGTCCAGGGCGAGGTTGAGCTCGAGGACGTTGACGCCCGGCTCGCCGAGGAAGCCGAGGCCGCGGCCGTCCGTGTGGTCGTCGATCAGCTCGAGGACGTCCGCGAGCGGAAGGCCCCGGACGCGGGCGACTCGCGGCGCCTGCTCGCGGGCGTTCGCACGGGAGATGTGCGGATCGAGCCCCGAGCCGGAGGCGGTGACGGCGTCGCCCGGCACGTTCCCGCCGGCACGGTTCCGCAGCCGGTACGCTGCGGCGCGCTTGCGCACCTCCGAGATCAGCTCCTCGTTCGTCGGCCCGAGATTCGAGGCCGAGCTCGACATCGCGTCGTAGCCGTCGCCGGCCGCCGAGGGCCGGGAGTCGAAGTAGCGCGGGCCCGCGAACGCCTGTCCGATCAGCCGCGAGCCGACGTTCTTGCCGTCCTGCTTCACGAGCCAGCCGTCGGCGCGATTCGGAAAGGCGACCTGCGACACCCCCGTGATGACGAGCGGGTAGACGACCCCGGTCAGCAGGGTGAACACGACCAAGGCGAGAAGTGCGGGCAGCAGCTGGCGGCGCATCAGACCCCGAGCCCCGTTCCGATCACGAGGTCGATGAGCTTGATGCCTGCGAAGGGCACGATGATGCCGCCGACTCCGTAGATCAGGAGGTTCCGGCGCAGGACCGACGCGGCCGACTGAGCGCGGAAGCGCACGCCGCGCAGGGCGAGCGGGATCAGGGCGACGATGATCAGCGCGTTGAAGATCACCGCCGACGCGATCGCCGACTGGGGGGTCTCGAGCCGCATGATGTTCAGGTCGTTCAGCACCGGGAACGTGCCCGCGAACATCGCCGGGATGATCGCGAAGTACTTGGCGACGTCGTTCGCGACCGAAAATGTCGTCAGCGAGCCGCGCGTGACCAGCAGCTGCTTTCCGATCTCGACGATCTCGAGCAGCTTCGTCGGGTTCGAGTCGAGGTCGACCATGTTCCCGGCCTCGCGCGCGGCCTGGGTGCCAGTGTTCATGGCGACGCCGACGTCGGCCGCCGCCAGCGCGGGCGCGTCGTTCGTCCCGTCTCCGGTCATCGCGACGAGGTTGCCGCCCTCCTGCTC
>JBKPFP010000121.1:0-10579 GCA_046744435.1 Actinomycetota bacterium
GAACGCATCCCGCGGCTTCAGCTCCAGCCGCTCCGCGAGGTCGCGCAGCGCCTGCTCGATCGGCTCCGCGGCAAACGGGTCGACGTCCGCCAGCGCCCGCTCGGCCTCCTCGAGCACAGGCGCCGAGCCGTCGAGCAGGCCCCGGTCGGCCTCGACCTCGCCGAAGAGAAAACCGGCGAAGACCGGGTACTCGGAGAACTTGGCGATCTTCTCCTGCACGAGCGGGACCGTGGCGCGGACGACGTTCTCGTCCCACTCGTATCCCCGCTCGCGCAGCCAGGTGAGCAGCGCCTCCGCGTACGCGTCGCGGTCGAGCGCGCGCAGGTAGATACCGTTCATCCAGTCGAGCTTCGCGTAGTCGAAGGTCGCGGGGCTCGCGCCTACGCGCTCGAGCGTGAAGCGCTCGACCAGCTCCTGACGCGACATGATCGTCGTCTTGTCGTCGTAGCTCCAGCCGAGCAGGGCGAGGAAGTTGACGAGCGCGTCGGGCAGATAGCCGTCGGCCCGGAAGTCCTCGACCGAGACGGAGCCGTGACGCTTCGAGAGCTTCTTCCCGTCCGGACCGAAGATGTTCCCGAGGTGCCCGTAGTGCGGCAACGTCACGCCCAGCGCCTCGAGGATGCGGATCTGCTTCGGCGTGTTCGAGATGTGGTCGTCCCCCCGAAGGACGTGCGTGATGCCGTCCAGCCAGTCCTCGATCGGCGAGGCGAAGTTGTACGTCGGGCGCCCGTCGGCACGGACGAGCACGAGGTCCTCGAGCTTCTCGTTCGGGTACTCGATGCGGCCGCGGATCAGGTCGTCCCAAGCGGTCACGCCCTCGTCGGGCATGCGGATGCGGATCGCGCCCTCGTCCTCGTACGCCTTGCCCTCCTCGAGCAGCCGCTGCGCCTCCACGCGGCAGCGCTCCATGCGGTCGAGCTGGAAGGTGACCTCGCCGTCCCAGTCGAGACCGAGCCAGCGCAGCGACTCCTGGATCTGCTCCGTGGCCTCGGCGACCTCGCGACTCGTGTCGGTGTTCTCGATGCGGAGGCGGAACTCGCCGCCCTCGTGGCGCGCAAAGAGCCAGTTGAAGAGCGCGGTGTGGACGCCGCCGATGTGCAGGCGGCCCGTGGGGCTCGGCGCGAAACGGACGACCGGGGGCATGGCACGTATCGTAGGCGCGGTGCTCCTCGGCGCTCACGTCTCTGTCTCGGGCGGGATCCACACGGCAATCGACCGCGCCGAGAAGATGAAGGCCGAGTCGGTACAGGTCTTCACGCAGAGCCCGCGGCGCTGGGCTCCGACGAATCACGACCCCGAGAACTTCGAGCGCTTCAAGGAGCGGCGCGCCGAGGCCGGTATCGACGCGGCCCTCTGTCACGCGCTCTACCTGATCAACCTCGCCAGCCCCGACGACGAGCTCTACGAGAAGTCGGTCGCGGCGCTCGAGAACACCGTCGACGTCGCCTGCGCGATCGAGGCGGACGGCGTCGTCTTCCACATCGGCTCGCACCTCGGCGCGGGCATGGATGCGGGCATCGACCGTGTGACCGAGGCGATGAAGAAGGCGCTCGACCGCTGCGACGAGTCGACCTGGCTGCTGATGGAGGACACCGCGGGCGCCGGCGACACGATCGGACGCTCGATCGACGAGCTGGCCCGGGTCTTCGAGCGGCTCGACGCACACCCGCGGCTTGGCCTCTGCCTCGACTCGTGCCACCTCTACGCCTCGGGCTACGACGTCACCGACCGCGAGGCGCTCGACGGCCTGCTCGACGAGGTGGACGCGAGCATCGGGCTCGATCGCCTACGCGCGCTGCACGTGAACGACTCGGCGGCCGAGCTCGGCTCGAACCGCGATCGCCACGCCAACATCGGCAAGGGCCTGCTCGGCGAGCGACTCGGCGTCTTCGTCGGCCATGCGCGGCTGCAAGCGCTCCCGGCCGTGCTCGAGGTGCCCGGCAAGGACGGCAGGGGCCCTGATGCCAACGAGGTCAGGAAGCTGAAGCGCCTCCACGCCCGCGGCGTCGCCGCTGTCGCAGGCTAGTTAAGCGCTCTTGATCTGAGCGAAGACGCGGAAGCTGGGCTCGCCGACAGGTAGCTCGGAGAACTCCGGGTTCACGCAGCCGAGGTCGTCCTCGCGGCCCTCGTAGCACGCCTCGACCTCGACGCGGCACATCGGCAGCGGCCGGCGGTTCGCGCGCACGGCGCCGAACTCACCGCGCTGCTCGGCCTCGAGCAGCAGCATGAGATCGATCTCGACGTCGAAGACCTTCTGCAGGCAGCCGACGTACGTCCGCCCGACCTCCTCGAACGAGTAGAGGAACGGGCAGTTCTTCTCGACGCACGCGGAGGGGTACACCACCTTGTCGCAATGGACGTCGCAGCGCCGGCACTCGACCTCGTCCTGCGGGCGGAGAGGGAGCTCACCGACGTCGACTACGGCGCGCCGCATGTCGGAATTTTGCTGGCGCCGATCCGCCTCCGCAAGACTTGACAATCGCGCTCGAAAATGCTTGGTCGGGTCAGCCTCGCAGGCGATCCGCGATGTTCAGGACGTCCATCTGGGTGAACGCGAGGTGGTCCGGCTCGCGCCCGTCGGGATGCTCGTCGGCCCTGAACCAGAGCGCCTGCACGGTCGTCATGCCGAGCTCGCCGGCACCGCGGATGTCCTCGTAGAGGCGGTCGCCGACGAACAGCGAGTCCACGGCCTCGACGTCCAGTACCTGCAGCGCGCGCTCGAAGATCGCCGGGTGCGGCTTGCGCTTGCCGAGCTCGGAGGAGAAGACAGCGAAGTCGAGCCGCTCCGCGACTCCGAGCTGCTCGAGGTCGCGGTGCAGCAGCCAGCCGGGGTCGAACGCGTTCGAGACGAGCCCGAGGCGCAGGCCTCGTACGCGCAGCGTCTCGAGCAGCGCATGCGTCGTCGACCCGAGCACGCGTGACGGCGCCCAGGCGGCGTGCTCGGCCTCGAGGAAGCGGCCGAGCTCCTCGTCGGAGACCTCGATTCCGAAATGGCCGAGCAGCTCGCGAATGAGCCCCGGATACTCGATCTCGTCGACGGTCCCGGGCGCCCAGAAGAGCGACTCGTACTCCTCGCGGAAGTGGGCTGCGATCTCCTCGGCCCTGGACGCCTGCTCGCCGTCGATCGCCTCGAGCCCGGCCTTGAATCCCGCCTCGACGAGGTTCTCGTCGTACGCAAAGTGCATGAGGGTGTCGCCCCAATCGAAGAGAACGGCGCGCAGCACGCGGGGTAGGCTAGCCGCGTGGCGCGAAAGATCCTCTTTGCGTCTCTCGCGCTCGCACCGATCACGATTCTCGTCGAGGTCGCGTTCCACCCGAGCGACGTCCTGCTGTTCGTGCTTGCCTCGCTCTCGCTCGTGCCGCTCGCCTGGCTGATCGGAGAGGCGACCGAGCAGGCCGCGCACCACACCGGGCCGGGCATCGGCGGCTTTCTCAATGCGACCTTCGGGAATGCGCCCGAGCTGATCATCGCGCTGTTCGCGGTCGCCGACGGGCTGACCGAGGTCGTCCGCGGCTCGCTGACGGGAAGCGTCGTCGGCAACCTCCTGCTCGTCCTGGGCTTCTCGCTCCTCTTCGGGGGGCGCGGCCAGGTCGACCGCGAGTCGAGCTTCATATCGCTTGGCCTCGTCGCGCTCGCGGTCCTCGTGTTCCTCATTCCCTCGATTCCGGGCTGGACCGGCGACCCCGAGCGCAATTCCCTCGCCGTCCTGTCGCTGCCGGTCGCGATCGTGCTCCTGATCGTCTACGTGGCCGTCACCTGGTACTCGCTGCGACGCCACCGGATGCTGCACGCCGGGCAGACGGTCGAGACCGAAGCCGAAGCGTGGTCGCTGACCAGGGCCGTCGTCGTGCTCGCGGTCGCGACCGTGCTCACAGCGCTCATCGCGGAGGCGCTGGTCTCCTCGATCGAGACTTTCGCCGACAAGGCCGGCCTGACGGACTTCTTCGTCGCGGCCGTGATCGTCGCGATCGTCGGCAACGCCGCGGAGCACGGAGGGGCAGTCGTCGTCGCCTACCGTGGGAACGTCAGGCTCGCGGCCGAGATCGCGCTCGCTTCGAGCGCCCAGGTCGCGGTCTTCCTGATCCCTGCGGTCGCGGTGCTCGCCTGGGCGATCGAGCCGCTCGCCCTCTCGTTCCGGCCGGTGGAGCTGGCTGTCGTCGGCGCGGCCACCGTCATTGCAGCCGCGCTTCTCGCCAACGGGCGTACGAGCCGCACGGACGGCGTGGTGTTGATCGGCGCCTACGTCGCGGCCGCGGCCGCGTTCTTCATCGCCGGAGACCGCTAGAGAGTCCCGGCCCACGGGGCCGGGACTCGCCGAAAGTGCTGCACACTTGCTAGCCGACGCGTGCCGGAACGCCGAGCGCACGCGGGATCGCCTCACCCGCCCGCGTGACGTCGTCGTCGGTCACGTCGAGGTGCGTGACCGCACGCAGCAGTCCGGGCGTGACCGTCCCGGAGAGCGCGACGCCCTCGCCGCGCAAGCGCTCGAGGGCCTCGAGGGTCTCGAGCCCGAGCGGCCGGACGTCGACCTGGACGAAGTTCGTCTCGACCTGCTCGAGGTCGACCGTCACGCCGGCGTCGTGAAGGGCTTCTCCTAGTCGGCGCGCTCGCGCATGATCCTCGGCGAGCCGCTCGACGTGGTGGTCGAGCGCGTAGACGCAGGCCGCCGCGACAATGCCCGCCTGGCGCATGGCGCCGCCCATCTGGTGCTTGTAGGTGCGCGCGCGCGCCATTCGCTCGCCGGAGCCGGCGATGATCGCGCCGAGCGGGCAGCCGAGGCCCTTCGAGAAGCAGACGGAGACCGTGTCGGCGTGCCCCGCGATCGTCGCAGGAGAGTCGCTGCTCGCCACCGAGGCGTTCATCAGCCGTGCCCCGTCGAGGTGCAGCCCGAGCCCGAGCTCACGGCAGATCGCCGCCAGCTCCTCGATCTGCTCGAGCGGCCAGACGCGCCCGCCGGACGAGTTGTGCGTGTTCTCGATCGAGACGACCGCGGTGCGCGGGGTATGCGACCCGTCCCCGCTGCGGGCCATCGCGCGGACCTCCTCGGCCGTGAAGCGCCCCGCGCGGCCGGGAATCGGGCGCGTGATCAGCCCCGCGAAGATCGCAGGGCCGCCCAGCTCCGCGATCAGCAGGTGCGAGGTCGCCTCCGCGATCACCTCGTCCCCACGCTCGCCGAGCACTCTCATGGCAATCTCGTTCGCCATCGTCGCGGTGGGCAGGAACACCGCCTCTTCGTGGCCGAGCAGCTCGGCGCAGCGGCGCTCGAGCTCGTTCACGGTCGGGTCCTCGCGGCGCTGCTCGTCGCCGACCTCGGCGCCCGCGATCGCCTCGCGCATGGCAGGCGTCGGTCTCGTGGCCGTGTCAGAGCGGAGGTCGATCACGCCCGCATTGTGGCCGACGGTTCAGGAGTTCGGCGGCGGCGGCCCGGCGAGGCTGGGGTACCGATCCGTGACGATCATCAAATACGCATTCGTCTGCATCTGGTACCGCAGGCAGTACGCCGAAAGGTCTCGCATCCCCTTCGGAGTCCGCCCGATGACGATCGCGACGAACCAGCCGATGAAGGCGACGACCCACATCACCGTTGCGAAGACGTAGGCCAGGATCAGAGCGGGGATCGCAAGCACGAGCCGGAATCCCGTCACCCACCGATTCTGGCGCGTCGGCTTCTCCACGAGGAGATCAACCGGGTAGGTCCCTTCCCGACCGAAGAAGGTCGGATACGGGTTGCCGACGAGAGCGAGGTAGGCGGTGAAATGAGTCAGATAACGCAGCGAGCGCTCCAAGAGAGCGTGCAGGTCGTCGGGCGCCCGGCCTCTGATCAGGACGGCGAACCATTGGACGATGACGAGAAAGCCGATGGTGCCGCTCCAGACGTAGAGCCAGAAGATCTGCGGGATCGCAAGCAGCAGGCGGAAGAAAACTGTCAGCCGTGACCTCTTCAGGTCGTCGTTGACGACGAGTTGAATCGGGTGGGTCCGCGGCGGTGGCTCCAGTGGAGGCTGCGCTGGCTCGGCCGACGGCTCGACGGGCGTTTCAGGCGGCTCTTCGGGCGGCCGTTCGGGTGGCTGCTCGCTCATGGGCGCAGCATCCTAACCGGGGCACCCGCGTGAGGGATTGCGGCCCGTCGCGCCGGAGCCGATCCAGGCCGCAAGCAACGAAGTGAGGGCTGCATGCAACTTGCCGTCTCTCTGTGGCAGCTCGTCCAGCAGGACCGCATCGTTCGCTGGGGCACGTACGCCACCGCCGCACTGTGCTGGTTCGCGCTCGCATGGGCCGAGCCGCGGCTGCTCATCGCGCTGCCGATCATCATGGCCGGCGTCTGGTGGCTACGGCGCCAGCGCGAGCGGCACGGCTGGCTGGCAGAACCAGAAGACGACCTGGACCTGCTCTAAGCGCCCTTCTGCGCCTCGAGCTGCCTCGCCCGGCTCGGCTCGGCCGACAGGTCGGGGTGCTCCTCGAACCCGTAGCGCACGATCGCTCGCTTCGCCGCCTTGACCTCGTCGACGCGGCGCACCGGGCGGTTGTGCGGCGCCTCCTTGAGCACCTCGGGCCGCTCGGCCGCGTCGCGCGCGATCTCGAGCATCGCGTCGGCGAACTCGTCGAGCGTCTCCTTCGTCTCCGTCTCGGTCGGCTCGATCATCAGCGCCTCGGGGACGATCAGCGGGAAGTAGACCGTCGGCGGATGGAAGTCGTAGTCCATGAGGCGCTTGGCGACGTCGAGCGCGCTGATCCCGTGCTCGCGCTTGAGCCTGCGCGCCGAGAGCACGAACTCGTGCATGCAGAGCCGGTCGAAGGGCAGCTCGTACGCGTCCTTGAGCCGTGCGAGCAGGTAGTTCGCGTTCAGCACCGCGGCCTCCGACATCTCGCGCAGGCCCGGACCGTACGAGCGGATGTACGCGTACGAGCGGACGAACACGCCGAACGGCCCGTAGTAGCCGCGCACCTTGCCGATCGTCTTCGGCCGGTCGAAGTCGAGGCCGTAGCGGTCGTGGTCCTGGACGACGGCCGGCACCGGCAGGAACGGCTCGAGGCGCTCGCGAACGGCGATCGGTCCGCCCCCGGGGCCGCCGCCCCCGTGCGGCTGCGAGAACGTCTTGTGGAGGTTGAAGTGGACGATGTCGAAGCCCATGTCGCCGGGACGCGAGATCCCGCAGACGGCATTGAGATTCGCGCCGTCGTAGTAGAGGAGCGCGCCGGCGTCATGGAAGATCCGCGCGACCTCCTCGATGTTCTCGTCGAAGAGGCCGAGCGTCGACGGGTTCGTGAGCATCAGTCCGGCCGTCTCCTCATCGACCAGCTCGCGCAGGTTCGCGACGTCGATGTTCCCGCGCGTGTCGGTCGCGACCTTCTGCAGCTCGTAGCCGGCCATCGTCACGCTGGCCGGATTCGTGCCGTGCGCGGTGTCGGCGACGACGACCTTGCGGCGCGCCTCGCCCCGGTCGGCGAAGTAGGCGCGCATCAGCATCAGGCCGGTCACTTCGCCCTGCGAGCCGGCGGCGGGCTGGAGAGACACCGCGGGGAGCCCGGCGATCTCGGCGAGGATCTCCTGCAGGCGCCACATCAGCTCGAGGGCGCCCTGGGCGCCGTCCTCCTCCTGGAGCGGGTGCAGGTCGCGGAAGCCGGGTAGCGCCGCGAGGCGCTCGTTCACGCGCGGGTTGTGCTTCATCGTGCAAGAGCCGAGCGGGTAGAAGCCGGTGTCGATGCCGAACGTGCGCTGGGCGAGAGCGCTGACGTGGCGGACGAGCTCGGGCTCGGCGATCTCGGGCAGCCGCGGCGGGCGCGCCCGGGCGAGCTCGTCGGGCACTTCGGGCGCCGCTAGGTCGTACCGCGGCAGCGTCGAGGCGCGGCGACCCGCCTTCGACTTCTCGTAGACGAGCTTCACGCGCCGAGCACCTCGGCGAGGCGGTCGATGTCCGCCGGCGAGCGCCGCTCGGTGACGCACACGAGCAGCCCGTCCTCCATCCCGGCGTAGTCGCGCTTCAACGCGTAGCCGGGGTGGACGCCCTGGGCGCGGGCGCTCGCGATCGCCTCTTCGGCGGGTCGTCCGACGCGTACGGCAAACTCCTTGAATGTTGCCTGCTCTGAAAACACTAAGCGCATCCCGAGCCGCTCCTTCGCGTAGGCCGCGAGGCTCATGCAGGTCTCCCCCACCTCACGCAATCCCTGCGGGCCGAGCCACGAGAGGTAGACGAATCCGCCCAGCGCGAGCAGCGTCTGGTTCGTCGTGATGTTCGACGTCGCCTTCTCGCGGCGGATGTGCTGCTCACGGGTCTGCAGGGTCAGGACATAGGCGCGCTTCCCGTCCACATCGGTCGTCTCGCCGACGATCCGGCCGGGCATGCGCCGCACATACTCCGACCGCGCGGCGATGAAGCCGTAGTGCGGGCCGCCGTAGGACTGCGGGTTGCCTGCCGGCTGACCCTCGCCGATCGCGAGCGCGCACCCGTACTCCCCGGGCGCCTCGAGCACCCCGAGCGAGAGGGGGTCGACGTGAGCGACGGCGAGTGCACCCGCGTCACTCGCAGCGCTCGCCAGGTCGGGCGCCGGCTCGAGGCAGCCGAAGAAGTTCGGCTGCTGGAAGATGACGCAGGCGGCGTCCTGCGCCGCCTCGGCGAGCTCATCGGCGTCGGTGACCCCACTACGGTGCGGAACCTCGACGACGTCGAGACCGAAGCCCGGCGCGTACGTCTTCACGACCTGCCGCACCTGTGGGCTCAGGCTCTCGGCGAGCACGACCTTCGCGCGGCCCGTGACGTGCTTGGCCACGTAGCAGGCGTCCGCGGCGACCGTCGTCCCGTCGTAGCCCGACGCGTTCGACACGTCCATACCCGTCAGCTCGCAGATCGCGGTCTGGTACTCGAAGATCGCCTGCAGCAGTCCCTGGCTCATCTCGGGCTGGTACGGCGTGTACGCGGTCAGGAGCTCCCCACGCGAGAGGAGGTAGTCGACGACCGCGGGCACGTAGTGGTCGTAGACGCCTGCGCCCAGGAACGAGATCTCCTCACCCGTGTGGACGTTTCGCGCGGCCAGCTCCTCGAGGTGGGCGACGAGCTCTTGCTCCGAGAGCGCGGGCTCCAGCGCGAGGCGGCCCTGGAAGCGGACGCCGTCGGGAATCTCGCGGAAGAGCTCCTCGACCGACTCGACGCCGATCGCCGCGAGCATCTCCTCGCGGTCGCGGTCCGTCAGGGAAAGCTGGCTCACAGGCCGGCGATCACTGCTCGGCGACGAATTGCTTGTAGGCCTCGCTGTCCAGCAGCTGCCCCACCTCGTCCGGATCGGTCACCCGGATGCGGACGAGCCAGCCTTCTCCGTACGGGTCGGCGTTGACCGTCTCCGGCTCGTCGGCGACGTGCTGGTTGACGGCCACGACTGTGCCCGAGAGAGGCGAGATGAGATCGGACACCGCCTTCACCGACTCGACCTCTCCGTACGAGGAGCCTTTCGCCACCTCTGCGCCCTCCGCGGGCGGCTCGAAGTGCACCAGGTCGCCGAGGGAGTCCTGCGCGTACCACGTGATCCCGAGCACGGCCTCGTCACCCTCGACACGCGCCCAGTCGTGCTCCTCGTTGTAGTGCAGGTCGTCCGGGTACGACTCCGTTGCGGCCACTGCTACGCCTCCTCGCGGTGGTAGATCGGTTTGCGGACGACCTCTGCGTGCCGCCCTCGGCCGCGGACGTCGATCGTCAGCGTCGTGCCGGGCTCGGCGTTGGCCACCTCGACGAACCCCATGCCGATCCCGCGGTCGAGCATCGGCGAATGTGAGCCAGACGTGACCTCGCCGCCCTCCTCGATCGTCATGCCCTGCCTCGGGATCCCGGCGTCGGTCATCACGAACGGCACGAGCCTCCGCCGCGGCCCGTCGGCCTTGATGCGGCGCAGCTCCTCGACGCCGGTGAACTCCTTGACGAGCGCGCAGACCCAGCCGAGTCCGGCCGAGATCGCGTCCGTCTCCGGCCCGATGTCGTTGCCGTGCAGCGGATAGCAGACCTCGAGACGCAGCGTGTCGCGCGCGCCGAGTCCGCAGGGCCTCACGCCCCTGGCGAGCACAGCGTCCCAGAGCGCGACCGCGTCCTCGCTCATCACGAGCAGCTCGACGCCCTGCTCGCCCGTGTACCCGGTGCGATTGACCATCACCGGCGTGCCGTCGATCGCGCCCTCCTCGAACGTGAACGCGGCCGCCTCGTCGAGCCCGAGCCGCTCGAGCGAGCGCGGGCCCTGTACCGCGAGCAAGCCGTACTGGTCGGAGACGTCCCGCACATCGGTGCTGCGGATCTCGCGCTCCTTCAGCCACTCGAAGTCCGTGTCCTTGTTCGCGGCGTTGACGACGAGGAAGAAGCGGCCGGGCTCGACCCGGTAGACGATGAGGTCGTCGACGATCCCGCCCTGCTCGTTCATGAGCAGCGTGTACTGGGCGCCCCCGACCTCGACGCGTCCGAGGTCGTTCGAGAGCAGTGACTGGAGGAGCTCCTCGGCCTTCGGGCCTTCGACCTCGATCTCGCCCATGTGCGAGACGTCGAAGAGCCCGGCGTCGAGCCGCACCGCCCGATGCTCGGGGATGACGCCCTCGTACTGCAC
>JBKPFP010000456.1:0-7883 GCA_046744435.1 Actinomycetota bacterium
GTCGCGTCCTGCGCGAGCGTCTGGTCGATGGAGATACCGATCTCCTGGCCGGGAACGAGCTCCCCGCGCACCAAGTGCTCCTCGAGGATGCGGCGTGCGAGCGAGGCCATCGGCCTCAGTATCGCAAGAGCGCGCCGATACCCTCGACCGGCTCGAGGTCCTGGCGGGTGTTCAGCGCCTTGACCGTGCCGCCGTGCGCGAGGGTCTGGTGCACCGCGAGGTCGAGGCCGTCGTCGCGGCGCTCCATGGTCGTGCCGTCGAGCGGGCACGGCCCGCCTTCGAGGGACAGGCGCCCGCAGGCCGGGCACTGGAAGGCCTCGTGGTCGGCCCCGTCCTCGTAGAGGAGCAGCTCGATGCGGCCGTCCGATGCGGCCTCGAGCGTCGCGGCCCAGCCCGAAGCGGCGCGGCCACCCCGGCCGGCCTCCTCGCGCCAGCGCTCGACCACCTTGGTCTCGTCCTGTGCACGCGCCTGCTCGAGGATGGGCCTGACGAGCTCGAGCAGCTCGGCCGGGGAGGCGTGCGCGTCGGCGCTCGTCCACCCGACGATCGCCTTCGAGACCTCGGCCGAGAGCAGATCGTCGAACTCGGCGCGGGTTTCCTCCGAGGAGACGACGACGACCTTCGGCGACTGCAGCCGCCGCACGCGGCGGTCGAGCTCCTCGGCCACGTCACGCAGGTGGTCGCCGACCAGTTTCTCGATGTGGCGTTGAAAGCGCTTCTGCGACCAGCCGCCCTGGTCGTGGCGCCCCGGCCGCTCCTCGGTCTGGTCGGCGATCTCCTCCAGCCGCCCGCCGCGCAGGCGGAGGAGCTGCCCGCGCTCCCGGCCGACCACGGCCACGACTGCCCCGTCGCGCCCGACCAGCGGCACGAGCGGCGCCAGGTGGAACTCCCGCCCGACCCGAACCCGGTCGGGCACGGCTTCGGCCAGCGGCAACGTTCGCCACACGTTGTCGAGGCCCGCCGTGAAGATCGCGAGGCCCTGGGTCCCGTCCCGGGAGAACTCCTGCTCGAAGAAGTCGCCGATCCGCGCGAAGTCCGTCTTCAGCCCGAGCCGCTGCTCATGCGTGAGGTGCGCGTGGGCCGCGCCGTTCGAGCGCTCGCCCTGGACGAGGAGCGACGAGACGCGCGCGTCGGCGTCTCCGGCGGTCGGCGAGACGCTCGGATCGAGGTTGACGTAGAAGCTGATCGCGCAACCCTTCTCCGCCCGGAACGCGGCTAGCTCCCTGAGGTGATCCCAGCTCACGGCCTCAGCCATGCTTCTCCTCCCTTCCTCGGCGAAGCGGGATTCTATGCACGGAGTGAACGCGCCGATTTACACGATCGGGCACGGACGACGCCCCATTGAGCAGCTCCTCGAATGCCTCGGCGAGGCGGGCGTGAGAACGCTCGTCGACGTGCGCCGCTTTCCCGGCTCGCGGCGGAACCCGCAGTTCAACGGCGAGGCACTCGCGGCGAGCCTCGCGCAGGCCGGGATCGCGTACCGCCACGCTGACGAGCTTGGCGGCCGGCGCAGCGGCGAGCCCGGCGAGGAACGCTTCGCCTGCCTCGGGCTCTTCGGCGGCTACGCAGTCAGGATGGGCCGCCCGGAGTGGCAGCAGGCGCTGGCCAATGCGCTCGCAGAGCCGGTGCCCTGCCTGATGTGCGCGGAGACGGCGTGGCAGCGGTGTCACCGCCGGCTGATCTCCGAGCTGCTCATCGCGCGAGGTCATGACGTCGTGCACCTGATCCGGCCGCGCGAGCGTGAGCCGCACCAGCCGTACCTCGAGTCGGAGGTGCGCGACGGGAGGCTCTATCTATGCGGGGAGCTCGTCGCCTAGCGCACGCGCGTGAACGAGTACACCGCCCGGGCGCCGGCCAACCTGACCTTGACGAGCGCGGCCGGGGCTGCATCACGACGCGTCGGCCCTGCACCTGCGTCTTGATCGGACAACCGTCCAGCTCGCCCTCGTCGACGGAGCGTTTCGCTGGCTACAGTTGTCGTAGAAGCAGTGGCTGCGCCGGACACGGCGCACGCAAGGCCCAGCGCGATCCGCAGGCCCGCAATCCTGACACGCGTGCCGGAAGTTTCGAGCAGTCCGATTCGTTGAATAGATTGAGGGCCGCGGATGGCCCTTTAGTTACATATGGAGGAACTAATGAACGAGCAGGAGACGCGCGAGCTGATCATCATCGGTGGGGGCCCGGCCGGGTACACGGCCGCGCTCTACGCTGCGCGCGCAAACCTGCACCCGCTCGTCATCGAGGGCTTCGCTGCAGGCGGCCAGCTGATGATCACGAGCGACGTCGAGAACTACCCCGGCTACCCCGAGGGCGTCCTCGGGCCGACGATGATGCAGGACTTCCGCGCGCAGGCCGAGCGCTTCGGGGCCGAATTCCTGCGCGAGGACGTGATCCGGGTCGACTTCTCGGAGCGGCCGTTCCGGGTCGAGGTCCACGACGACACCTACTTCGCCGAGGCCGTGATCGTGGCCACCGGCGCCAGCGCGCGGCAGCTCGGGCTCGAGTCCGAGCAGGCGCTGCAGGGCCGTGGGGTGTCCTACTGCGCGGTCTGCGACGCCGCTTTCTTCCGCGAGAAGGAGATCGTGGTCGTCGGCGGTGGCGACTCGGCGATGGAGGAGGCGATCTTCCTCACGAAGTTCGCGACGAAGGTGACCGTCGTGCACCGGAGGGAGGAGTTCCGCGCGTCGCCGATCATGCTCGACCGTGCCCACGCCAACGAGAAGATCGAGTGGATCACGAACGCGGTCGTGGACGAGGTGCTGGGCGAGGAGGGCAAAGTCAGCGGCGTGCGGCTCCGCGACGTCGAGACCGACGAGCTGACCGACCTTCCCGCCGACGGCCTGTTCGTCGCGATCGGCCACGATCCGAACACGAGCCTCTTCCTCGACCAGCTCGACCATGACGAGGCCGGCTACCTCCTGACGAAGCCGGGCTCGACGGAGACGAACATCGAGGGCGTCTTCGCCGCGGGCGACGTCGCCGATCACAAGTACCGGCAGGCGGTGACTGCCGCCGGCACGGGCAGCATGGCCGCCCTCGACGCCGAGCGCTGGCTCGCGGAACAGGAGGGGCTTCGGCGGACGGCCCTGACTGCGCCTCGGGTCGAGACCGCCGAGGTCTAGCCGAGCCCGGAAGTACCCTCGCCGGATGGCGGGGACGGCCTGGATCGACCTTCTCGACCCCGACGCGGACGAGCTGCGTCGGCATGTGAAGCCGGACCTGCGCCCCGAGGCGCTAGAGCGGCTGCTGCGGCCGGCCGAGATCGACGGGGGCGACGTGCACCCCGCGATCACGAGCCACGGCGACTACATCATCGGCGCGCTACTCGTCGCGGTCGCGGCGAAGGAGGGTCGCGTCTTCTACCAGGAGGTCGACTTCGTCCTCACGCAGGACCGCATCGTCACGGTGCGCAAGACCCCGCCTGGGCACGAGCCCTTCGATCCCGCTCCGATCCGCGACGTGTGCGAGGCACGCCAGGATGAGGTGCCGCCGGGGACGATTGCCTACTACCTCGTCGACGAGGTCGCAGAGCGCTATCTCGATCTCCTCGACGACGTCGACGAGGAGATCGAGGCCCTCGAGAGCGAGCTGGACGTCATGCCGCTCGAGCACGCCCGCGAGCGCATCTCCGGCGTGCGGCGAGACCTTCTACGCATCCGGCGGACGCTGTCCCCCACGCGCGACGCCGTCCGCGAGGTCGTCGACGGACGTGTCGACCTGGACCGGCGGAGGTTCTTCAGCCGCGAGCTCTTCCCGCGCGAGGTGGAGCTGCAGTTCGCCTCCGTCTACGACAAGTTCCTCCGGGCGACGGAGTCGATCGAGTACGCGCGCGAGCTCCTCGCCGCCGTGCGCGACTACCAGCAGGCGCGGGTGGCGATCGACCAGAACGACGTGACAAAGAGCCTGACAGCGATCGCGTCGATCGTCCTCCTCCCCACCTTCATCGTCGGCGTCTACGGCCAGAACTTCGACCACATGCCCGAGTTGCACTGGCGCCTGGGTTATGCGTACTCGTGGGCCGTGATCGTCGTCCTCACGGTCGTGCAGGTCGTCTACTTCCGCCGTAAGCGATGGCTCTAGCGGTCGCTACGATCGACTCATGCCTCACTACATCTGCCCGAACTGCAAGCAGCGCTCGGTCGACCTGGACGGCTTCGAAGGCATGTCTCGACAGGCCGTGGCGTGCCGCAGCTGCGGCTTCGGGTTCCTCTTCGAGCTGATGGACGACTACTACCCGGCGCCGACGACCGGCTTCGTCGTCTGCGACGCCGAGGGCCGGATCCTCGCGCTCGGCCGCGGCGTCTTCGAGCTGACCGGCTACGCCGAGCACGACGTGATGGGCCGCGACGTGATGGAGGCGCTTCACCTGACGGGATACGACGACGGGAAGAACCCGGCGGCGTTGAGCCGCGAGTGGGGCGTTCGCCGGCTGGGCGAGAAGCTCACGCTACGGAAACGCAACGGCTTCGAGAAGAGCGTGACGGCCGACTTCTTCCCGGCCTACGACGCCGACGGCGGCCTGCTCGTCGCGCTGACGCCCCGGTCGTAAGCGTCTTACTGGAACGCGGGCTTCTTCTCCGGCAACAGGGCGGCGATGAGCAGCCCGATGATGCCGAGGAAGAGGCCGATGACGCTCCACAGCACGGCGTTGTAGCCCTTGCGGCTCGCCAGCCCGCCGGTACCGAAGGCGAAGAGCGCCATGAACGCGAATGCGACTAGGTACTGCATGCACGTCTCGTCGGCGGCCAGGGTCTTGCTCACGATCCCTCGAACCCGCTATCGCGACGTTGTAGCTGGAGGAACCTCCCGGTTCCCCCAGACCCCCGCCACCGGTCCGGACTGCGATGCAGCGCGGACAGGCCGCCGCGCGGCCGGGCACAAGTCGTTGATCACACAATCCTCGCATCGCGGGTTGCGCGCGAGGCAGACGCGGCGGCCGTGCCAGATCAGGAGGTGCGGGAACCCGCCCCAGTCCGGCCGCGGGACGAGTCGCATGAGGTCGCGCTCGATCTTGACCGGGTCGTCCTGACGCGTGAGGCCGAGGCGCTGCGAGAGCCGCCCCACGTGGGTGTCGACGACGATGCCCTGGACGTCGCCGAGCTCACCCGACACGACATTCGCGGTCTTGCGGGCGACGCCCGGCAGGCGCACCAGGTCTTCCAAGCGGCGCGGGACCTGCCCGTCGAACTCCTCGATCAGCATCTTCATCGTGGCGCGAATCCACTTCGCCTTCTGACGGAAGTAGCCGGTCGCACGAATGTCGTTCTCGAGCTCCTCGGGCGGCACCGCCAGGTAGTCCTCGGGCCGCCTGTACTTCTCGAACAGCCGCTGGGTGACGTGGTTGACGTTCACGTCCGTCGTCTGTGCCGAGAGCATCACCGAGACGAGCAGCTCGAGGTCGGTGCGGTAGCGCAGCGCGATCGTCGCGTCCTGGTGCTCGGCCGCGAGCCGCTCGATGATCGGGCCGATGCGCTCCCGCTTCGGGCCGACGCGCCGCCTCGCCTCGCGGACGAACCTACTGGGCACGCAGCCGCGGCCCGGCGCAGACGAGGTCGAGCGCGGGACAGGTCGCGCAGGCGTAGTCGCTCGGCGTCGGCCGGAACTCGCCGGACTGGATGGCCGCGATCGCCTCGGAGAGCTCCGCTTCCAGGCCGGGGAGATCCTCGGCCCGGTACGAGCTCGTGACGACTTCGTTCGGCCGTTCGAGGAACTGGTAGATGACCTCGACCTCCGCCGCGCCGGCGCGCAGGCAGGCGAGGGCGTACACGAGCCGCTGCAGCCGGTACTCGCGCTCTACGACCTCGGCCGGCGAGGCGTCCTCGAGCACGTTCGTCTTGTAGTCGACGACGAGCGCGCGACCCGCGGCCTCGTGGAACACGTCCAGGCGGCCGTTGACGAGGACACGGTCGTGCACGAACGCGAAGGAGCGCTCCACGGTCGCGCCCGGCAACGCCGCCAGCCGCGCGGCGATCTCGGACGCGCAGTAATCGGCCACGAAGCCGCCGACGCGCGCGACCTCCTCGTCAGTCGCAGCCGGATAGAGCGCGCGCACAGCCTCGCCGAGCTCCTCCGGAGGCCGAGGCGCCGCGAGATCGAGCTGCTCGAGCAGCACGTGCACCGCGTCGCCGATCTCGGTCGCGGCGAGGCCGCCGCCTTCGCCGTCACCGCCACCTCGCGCCGGCCTCCGCTCGCGCAGTCCGACGATCCGCTCCGCGTAGAAGCGGTACGAGCAGAGCTCGAAGAGCGCCAGCGCGCTGTACGAGAGGCGGCGCACGCGGTTCGCGGGCGGCTCCGGGACCGGCAAGAGCTCCGGGAGCTTCGGCGCCTCGGAGACCTTGACGCCTCCGTTCTCGACCGCGAAGAGCGCCAACTGTGCCTCCTCGTCCGCCGCAGGCTCCACCTCCCTTGCGCGTGCGGCGCCGTTGAAACGGTCGAGCCGCAGCACGAGGCGGGCGCCGTCGCGCTCGATCTCGAGCGGGCCGCCGGCGGCGTCGGCCAGCTCGGTCGCCCCCAGCCGGCCCAGCACCCACCCGATCGGGGTCGACTCGTCGCTGCTCCGCTCAGGGTCGATCGAGCCCGAGACGACCAGCCGGTCGATCGCACGGGTCATCGCGACGTAGTAGAGGCGGCGCCGCTCGGCCTCGGCGGCTTCGTCCTCGACCTCCTTCACCTCCTGGTAGTCGGAGGTCGGCCGCCGCTTGCCCGTCGCCGGGTCGGCGACCCGGAAGCCGAGCCGCCCGTCGGGCAGGCAGAGGATCTCGTCCGCGTCGCGCGACGCACCGTGACGGCCCGCGTCGGCGACGACGACGACCTTGAACTCGAGCCCCTTCGCGCCGTGGATCGTCAGCAGCCGGATGACGTCACTGCCCTCCTCCTCGGCGACCGCCTCGAACTCGCTCGCCCCGACCGCGTCCTGGTCGCGGACGAAGCGGACGAAGCCCTCCACGTCGGGCCCGCGCAGCTCCTCGTACGAGCGGGCGAGGCGGGCGAGCTTGCGCAGGTTCGCGTAGCGGCGGCGCCCGTCCCACTGGGCGAGGACCGCGAGGTCGTAGTCGTGCTCGGTCAGCACCCGCTCGCACAGGCGCTCGAGCGAGAGCCGCGGCGCCATGGTCGCCAGCCGGTCGTAGCGTTGCTTGAACGCGCGGAAGAGCTGCGTGTCGCGGGCCGAGAGCGCCTCCGGGAAGGACTTCTCGAGCCCGGCGAAGAGCGGGCGGCGCTCGGCGGCCCGCCGCAGGTGCATGAGCGCGTCGTTCGAGACGCCGACGAACGGTGAGGCGAGCACGGTCACAAGCGCCTCGTCGTCGTAGCGGTTGTGCAGGAGCCGTAAGTAGGCGAGGAGGTCGACGACCTGCTGCTGGTGGTAGTAGTCGCGGCCGGTCGCGCGGAAGGTCGGGAGCCCGAGCTCGCGCAGCGCCTCCTCGTAGAGCCGCGCGTCCGTGCCGGCGGCGAAGAGGAGCACGATCTCGCCGGGGGTCGCCTCGCCCGCGTCGACGAGCTCCTTGACCCGCGCGGCGACGTGCCTCGCCTCCGCCGCGCGCCAATGCGTCCCCGAGTCGCGGTAGGTGGACTTGTCGGTGACGAGCAGCTCGACCGCGGCCCCGAAGGCGGGGTCGGCGAAGCGCCCGGCGGCCGAGAGCGGCTGGAACGATTCGCCGAAGTCGACCGAGAAGAGGTGGTTGATGACGTCGAGCACCTCGGGGCGCGAGCGGTAGTTCTCGGTCAGCGCGAGCACGCCGCCGGAGGCCTCGCGCCGTTCGCGGAAGACCTCGACGTCGGCGTGCCGGAAGCGGTAGATCGACTGGAACTCGTCGCCGACGAAGAAGAGGTCCTCGGTCGCGAGGAGGTCGATGAGCTCGCACTGGAGGCGATTCGTGTCCTGGAAC
>JBKPFP010000316.1:0-4795 GCA_046744435.1 Actinomycetota bacterium
CGCCGTCCGATCTGGAGGTCGAGCGCACGCAGGAAGCCCTCGGGCAGCGGCCCTGGGCCGGGCCGGTCCGGTGTGCGCTCGCGGCTGAGCGCCGCGAAGCTCATGCGGCCCGCTCCGTGAGGTCGATCTCGGGCACCGGCACGACCTCAAGCACGGCGTCGACGATCGCGTCCGCGCCGACCTCGGCCGCCAGCGCCTCGTAGCTGAGCACGAGCCGGTGATGGAGCGCGTCCTTCGCGAGCTCGCGCACGTCCTGGGGCAGCACGTAGTCACGGCCGCGGATGAGCGCCAGCGCGCGGGAGGCGGTCATGAGCGAGATCGGGCCACGTGGACTCGCCCCGAAGGACACGTAGGAGCTCAGCTCGCCCAGGCCGACCGACTCCGGGTCGCGCGTCGCGGAGGCGATCTGCACCGCGTAGCGCGAGAGAGCCGGGTCGACGTAGACGTCCCGGACACGGGCCCGCAACGCGGAGAGTTCGTCGAGGTCGAGGATCTGGCGGACCTCGGCCAGGCCGGCCAGCGAACGGTCGACGACGGTCAGCTCGTCCTCGGGCGCGGGATACCCGACGACGACCTTGAGCATGAACCGGTCGACCTGCGCCTCGGGCAGCGGGTACGTGCCCTCCGCCTCGATCGGGTTCTGGGTGGCCAGGACGAGGAAGGGTTCCGCCGCCGCGAACGTCTCCTTGCCGATCGTCACCTGGCGCTCCTGCATCACTTCGAGCAGCGCCGACTGCACCTTCGCCGGCGCACGGTTGATCTCGTCGGCGAGCAGGAAGTTGCAGAAGACCGGGCCGAGCTCGACGTCGAAGTCGCCCTCGTTCGGTCGGTAGATCCTGGTGCCGATCAGGTCGCTCGGCATCAGGTCGGGCGTGAACTGGATGCGGTTGAAGGTGCCGCCGAGCACCTGGGCGGTCGTCTTGATCGTCAGTGTCTTCGCGAGGCCGGGGACGCCTTCGATCAGCAGGTGGCCGTCGGCGAGCAGGCAGACGAGCACCCGCTCGAGCATCGTGTCCTGCCCGGCGATGACGCGCTTGATCTCGAAGAGCGCGCGCTCGAGCGGGTCTCCCGAGTGCAGCTCAGGGTCGGCGACTGACAGTTGGTCTGGCATTCCTGACTCCTCGTTCGTGCTCCGGATGTGAAGAAGCCAGGAAACTGGCCGCGGTTAAGAAGACTCTGAGCGGCACCTAAGAATTTGGTGAGAGAGCGCGGTCTTGGTGGACCGCGCTCTCTCAGCTGCTCCTAGCGCCGAAAGATCTCGTACACGGCGCCGGCCGAGAGCGAGACGACGAAGAGGTTGCCGTTCGGCCCGGTCTCGATGTCCGTGCTGACCCCGAAACCGGTCCCGAAGAGCAGGCTCTCGCTCTCGGTGATGTCGTTCTTCGCGTTGTTGTCGGCGACCCGGTCCTCGAGGCGCGGATCGTCGACCGCGATCTTCTGTCGATTGCCCGTCAGGTTGAAGTGGAACAGATAGCCGCCGGCGGTCAGCGGCGTCGCCGCTCCGGCGAAGAGATCGTTCCGGTACTGGGGCCCAAGCGCACGGCCGCGCAGGAAGCCGATCCCGGCGGGCGGCACCGCGAACTTCCAGCTGAACTCGGGATCGCTGTAGTGCGATCCGGGCAGCTCGAAGAGCCGTGAGAGCGCCTCGTCGGGCGTGTCCGCCAGGTTCGCCGGCCCCCAGCGAATCTGCTGCAGCTGAGCGCCAGGAATGCCTCCCGACGGCGGCAGCGTCAGCTCGATGTCCTTGAACTGCGCGATCCGCGAGACCGGACCCATGATCTGGATCCAGCCTCCGTTCATGCCGCGCTCGACCTGGTTCAGCTCGTCAAACGCGTCGTCGGCGTTCTGCTGGTCCCAGACGCCACCCGAGACCGGGTCGACCGCGATCCCGAACGTGTTGCGCAGCCCGTAGGCGTAGACGCGCTGGATGTTCGCCCCCTCCTCGCCGCCGCGCTGTGCGCCGACCGCGAAGAACGGGTTGTCAGTCGGTGTCGAGCCGTTGTCGTTGAGGCGAAGGATGACCCCGCTCAGGTGAGCGTTGTCCGGCTCAGGTCCGCCGAACTGATCGTCGTCGGTCGGCGGCGTGGGCCCGTCTTCGAGGTTCTGCATCTCGCCTCGCCGTCCGAGGTCGCCGACGGCGACATAGAGCTTCCCGTCGGCACCGAACGCGAGGACACCGCCGTCATGGTTGCCCCGCGCCAGCTGCGCGGAGTCGCCCTGACCCGGGGGGTTGGGGCCTCCGTCGTGCTGGAAAGAGCGCAGCATCAGCAGGTTCTGCCGGTACACGAGCGCGGAGCCGTTCCACTCGAAGCGATCGACCCGGTTTCCGCGGAGCGGCACCTGCAGGGTGTCCGCGGAGTCCGGGAGACCGGTGATCGCGGCGTCGGAGCAGACCTCCTCCTCGGGCAGGAAGGGGTCGCCGCTCGGCTCCACGGTGCTCCGGCACGACCAGTACAGGTACACGCCCGGGTTCGTGGGAAAGCTCGGATGGAGAGCCATGCCGAGGAGTCCCCGCTCCGAAGCGTTGTTCACGGACAGATCGAGGACCGTGCCCTGAACCACACCGTTCACCACGCGCTTGACCTGGCCGGTGTTCTTCTCGGCGATCAGGAAGTCGTTCGGGCCGAGAAACGCCATCGTGCTCGGTGTCGTGAGCCCGCTCACCACGGTTCGCACACGCAGATTCGGATCGAGGACTGCGGGCCCCTCCTGCGCGGCGACCGGAGAGCTCAGGATCCCGACGGCCAGCGTGAGGCCGGCCAAGAGCATCCAGACTGGGCGACTTGATGACTTCAACAAAGACACCTCCTTGGTCGGACGTTTCGAGGGTCACGACCAGGCGGCGGCGCGCGTGCCACCGGAAGGCTGCGGCGAGCCGGCGCTCGCGCAGGCCGGTGCTCCCCTTGCGGCATATTCCCCCGCTCGGTCCTACGAGGGTTCCGCGGATACGGTTTTGCGCATGGCGAAGGGCGACGAGCGCGTCCTCACGCAACGCGAGCTGAACCGCGCGCTCCTCGCGCGCCAGCTGCTGCTCGAACGGGCGCGCACACCACTCCCCCGCGCCCTCGAGCGGATCGGCGGCGTCCAGGCGCAGTACGCGCCGTCGATGTACATCGGGCTCTGGTCGCGGCTCGACGGGTTCGAGCGCGAGCAGCTGACGCGCGCGCTCGGGCGCAGGACCGTCGTGCAGGGCACGCTCATGCGCACGACGATCCACCTCGTCTCGAAGGCCGACTACTGGCCGTTCGCAGTCGGCATCCGGCGCCTCCAGCGCGAGTGGTGGTTCAGGACGCGCAAGAGCCTCGACGAGCGGGAGGTCAAGGCCGCGGCGGAGCGGCTGCGACCGCACCTCGCGAAGGGCCCTCTGCGACAGGCCGAGATGGACGAGCTGCTTTCAGCCGATGCGGCGACACGCAACGGCGTCGGGATGCTGCTGAACCTCGTACGCGTGCCGCCGTCGGGCACCTGGGAGCGGCGCCGGGCGGACATCTACGCACTCGCCGAGGAGTGGATCGGGCCGGAAGACGCCACCGAGGAGGAGGGCATCGACCTGCTCGTCCGGCGTTACCTGCAGGGCTTCGGGCCGGCGCCGAAGGCAGACATCGCCGACTGGGCCGGGCTCAACGTCGCCGACGTGACGTCCGCCCTCGAGCGGATCGAGCTGCGCCGCTTCCGCGACGAGGCCGGCACGGAGCTCTACGACCTTCCGCGCGCCCCGCTAGTCGACCCGGAGACCCCCGCGCCGCCGCGCTTGCTGCCCACGTGGGACGCCACCATGCTCGTACACGCTCGTCGCACGCAGGTGCTCCCGGAGCGGTACCGCGAGCGGGTCTTCCACGTGAAGGTGCCGCAGTCCGTGAGCACGTTCCTCGTCGACGGCCAGGTCGCCGGCACGTGGAAGTACGAAAAAGGCACCGTCAAGGTCAATCCGTTCCACCGCCTCGACGGCGCGACACGGCGCGCGCTGGACGACGAGGCTGAGCGCCTAGCCGCGTTCCACGCCTAGCTCGTCGAGCAGCTGGTCGAGCGACACCTCGGTGTCGCGGTTCGCGTTCCAGCGCGAGTACAGCTCCGCCGCGCCGCGCCCCATGCCGTCCGGCAGCCCGAGCGCGACGCACGTGTCGGCGACCTCCTCCATCTCCGGCCCCCAGCGCCAGGCCCGGGGGGCGAGCTGCTCCACCCGGGCGGCGGCCACGCCCTCGGACTCGAGCGCGTCCGTGAGCCCGTACGCCCGCGCGATGGCGTGTGCCTGCGCGGCGAGCGCGACGCCGATCTTGTTCCAGCCGCCGTAGGCCATCTTCAACGCCGAGGCTGCGCCGACCTCGGCCTCGAGCGCCACCGCCTCGACCTCCGAGCCCTCGAAGAGCGCCGCGATCTTCTCGACCGCGCCTGGCTCACCGGAGAGGTAGAAGCGCCCCTCGCGGCCCAGGATCGAGCCGTCGACGACGTTCGGGAGCAGCCCCGCGATTCGCTTCATGCGCTCGGGCGAGATCGCGTTCCCGTCCACATAGAGCCCTGCGAAGCCGAGGGTGGCCACCTGCGCCGCGACCTCCTCCGCGATCGCGGGCGGGCAGATGCTGAGCACGATGTCGCTCGAGCGGACGAGCTCCTCGACCGAGCCGACGTCGACGAGCCCCGCCTCCGCGGCACGACGGGCGGTCGCCTCGCTGCGGCCCTCGCTCGCCCAGACCACCTCGGCGCGGACGGCCCCACCAATCGGCGCGCCCATGCTCCCCGGGAAGAGCAGTCCGACGCGCACGTCAGAGACGCTCGATCTGGGAGCCGCCGATGATCA